>JANYFO010000105.1 GCA_025362635.1 Gemmatimonadaceae bacterium
TTACGATGCAAGCCAGAAGCTCATTTACATTCCCGCTGGCCGCGATGGCAACATTACGGTGGTGCATCAGGATGCGCCCGACAAATACACCGTTGTTGCCACGGTGAAGACGATGGCTGGTGCAAAAACCATTTCCGTCGATCCCATCAAACACATCGCGTACGTCGTCGCACTGGAATACGGCACTGCCCCTGCTGGTGCGCCAACGCCAGCCGGCGGCCGCGGTCCATCACGACCACTGCTCGCTACGTGGTTCTTCGTGATCACGCACTAGCATTACGCATCACACAACGGTCGCGCTCGATTTACGGGACAATCTTCTGCGGCACACCGCCGCGGAGATAGTCGAGCGCGACGTTGCTCATGGCACGCACACCGACAGGTAGCGCTTTGTCGTCGGCTTGAAAGAGTGGTGAGTGATTGCTTGGCGCCGTCTTTGGATCTTGGTCCGCAGGCGTCACACCCAAATTGAAAAAGAAGCCAGGCACTTTTTCTGCGTATCGTGAAAAATCTTCTGATGGCATCGTTAAGCCATGCTCACTCGCACCCGCCGCGCCCGCTACGCGTTTCAACGTCGGAATAAAGCGCGCGACGATGGCCGGATCGTTCGCGGTGACGGGATAACCCAACTCGATCGTCACCGTCGCCGTTGCACCACTGGCTTCCGCGATGCTTTCCGCAATGCGTTTCATCCGCGAATGAATGCTGGTGCGAATGCGTGGATCGAACGTGCGAATCGTACCAATCATGTAGGCGCTATCGGCGATGACATTTTCGCGCACGCCACCGTGAAACGCACCCACGGTGACAACGGCTGGTGCGACGGTCAGGTCGATTTGTCGCGACACAATGGTCTGCAATGCCCCAACCACCTGTGCACCAACGACAATCGGATCAATCGTGTTTGCCGGAATCGCACCGTGTCCGCCACGACCGTGAATAACAATCCGAAAATTGTCAGCACTGGCCTGAATTGGTCCGGCACGATAGCCAATAGAGCCAAGCTCGCCGGGGCCCACATGCAATCCAAAAATCACGTCTACGCCTTCCAACACACCGGCATCAATAAGTGCGGCGGCACCACCACGTGGTGGCACTTCTTCAGCCGGCTGAAAAATAAATTTCACTGTGCCTGGCAACTCAGCGCGCATGCCCGCGAGCACTTCCGCTGTGCCCATCAACATCGCCACATGTGTGTCGTGCCCACACGCGTGCATCACACCAACATCTTGTCCGTTGTACACCGTACGCACGGTGCTCTTGAACGGCAAATCCACCTGCTCCGTGATCGGCAACGCATCCATATCCGCGCGCAACGCCACCGTGGGCCCCGGCTTACCGCCTTTCAAAATGCCCACTACGCCACCAATGCCACCAACGTTTTCCTGTACGACAATCCCCAGCGACTTGAGATGCGCAGCAACAAGTGCAGCGGTCCGTTTTTCTTGGTAACCAAGTTCCGGGTGTTGGTGAATGTCATGTCGCCATGCCACCACTTTGTCGACAATTGCCGCGGTACGTCGATCAATCTCCGCGTTCAGTCGCCCATCGCTCGTGATAGTTTGCGCGTGTAAATGCGATGAAGCAAACAACGCGAGAAACGGAATGAAACGGCGCATGAAAGGCTCGGATGAGGACATGATTAAAACGCCTTGAATTCGTCAAACGGCTGACGACAACTATTGCATACGTGAATGGCCTTGCACGCAGTCGATCCAAACTCGCTCTGCAATCGTGTATCCCCCGATCCACAAAACGGACACTGCGCCGACGGTCGTCGTCGCGACAACGTAATCAAGCCTTGCGGCTCTGCGCGACCCGGCGGCGCGATGCCATACGCACGCATCTTCTCGCGTGCTTCCGCGCCAATCCAATCGGTTGTCCAGGCCGGCGCAAACACCGTCGCGATCGTGACATCGCGCATGCCGTGCGCCAACAGCGCCGACCGAATGTCCGCTTCAATCTCGCGCATGGCGGGGCAGCCGGAGTACGTCGGCGTGACGGTCACGTGCACGGCACTGCCGGTGACCACGAGATCGCGGATGATGCCCAGTTCCACCACACTGATCACCGGCACTTCCGGGTCCATCACGCTATTGAGAATCGTGTAGATCTCGTCGCGCGATGGCATGGCCGACGCAACAGCGTCGTTTACCACGTCGCGCCCGGATGCGAACGCGCAACGATTTGCATTTCGGCTAACATGTGCCCGAGATGCTCGGTGTGACGGCCGCGACGACCACCGCGACGCACCGCGCCATCAACCGGCAGTGACAACGTTGCACGCTGCACCACATCGGTGACCATCGCGCGCCAACGCGAAGCAATCGCCTCATGATCGACCTCAATGCCATCAGTTGCAATGGCATCATCGACCGCATCACGATCAAACATCTCCGCCGTAAACCGCCACAACTCGTCGAGCGCACGCTGCGCACGCGCATGGCTTTCTTCGGTACCATCCCCTAACCGCACCACCCATTCGCTGCTGTGCCGCAAATGATACTTGTCTTCCTTCAAACACTTGGCCGCAATCGCGGCGACGCGCTCGTTGGTCGCACGTGACAACGCATCAAGCAACAACACGCTGTACGCGTCAAACAAAAATTGACGCACAATCGTGAACGCAAAATCGCCTTTCGGCAATTCAACGATCAAGGCGTTGCGATACGCCACCGCCTCGCGAAAATAGGCCAGCGTGTCTTCGGTGCGACCATCACCTTCCAACTCGCCGGCCAGCGCCAAAAGCGCACTCGCGTGACCAACCAAATCGAGCGCGATATTCGAAATGGCAATGTCTTCTTCCAGAATTGGTCCGTGGCCGCACCACTCCGATAGACGGTGGCCCAACACCAGGCGATCATCGCCGAGTCGCAGGAGATACTCCACGAGCGCGTTGGCAACAGGCTCAACACGCACACCCGCTACGCCAGTGCCGCTCAAAAGACGCGTACTCCACGCGGTGCTTTATAGAACTGTGGATGACGATACGCCTTATCGTTTCCCGGATCAAAAAATGGACCCGCGTCACCTGGCGTCGAGGCAGTAATCGCCACACTCGGCACTACCCACAAGCTGATCGCTTCGCCTCGACGCGCGTACACATCGCGCGCGTTCTGCAACGCCATTTCCGCATTCACCGCATGCACACTGCCCGCATGTTCATGGGGCGCGGCTTGCTCGGCCTGCGTAAACACTTCCCACAGCGGCCACTGCGTATCCATGACCGCGTCGATGTTGGTCGTCATCACGCGGCCGCAGTGGCGCGCGCATCGTGCTTTGCGGCGTAAGCGACGGCCGCATCACGCACCCACGCGCCGTTGGCATGCGCGTCACGTCGTGCCGCTAAACGCTCGTGATTGCATGGTCCGTTGCCTTTGATGACTTCGAAAAACTCGCTCCAGTCGATCTCACCAAACTCCCAGTTTTTGGTCGTCTCGTTCAACGTCAAGTCGGGATCAGGCAACGTTAGCCCCATCGCTTGCGCTTGCGGAACCGTGAGATTGATGAAACGCTGACGTAACTCATCGTTGGTCTTTCGCTTCACGCGCCACTTCAACAACTCTGCCGAATTTGGCGAGTCCGTATCGCTCGGCCCAAACATCATCAACGACGGCCACCAGAAGCGATTCACTGCATCTTGCACCATCGCTTTCTGCGCCGGCGTTCCCGAGGCGAGCGTGGCGCAAATCTCGAGACCCTGACGCTTATGGAAGTTCTCTTCTTTGCAAATGCGAATCATCGCGCGCGCATATGGCCCGTACGAGGCTTTCGCGAGCACAGTCTGATTCACAATCGCCGCACCATCCACCAGCCATCCGATGACGCCCATGTCCGCCCAGGACAACGTGGGATAGTTGAAAATGCTCGAGTATTTCGCGCGACCGTCCAGCAGTTGCTGCACCAGTTCGTGGCGATCCACGCCAAGCGTTTCTGTTCCGCAGTAAATGTACAAACCGTGCCCGGCCTCGTCCTGCACCTTCGCGATGAGGGACATCTTGCGGCGTAAACTGGGCGCGCGTGTAATCCAGTTGCCTTCAGGAAGCATCCCCACAATTTCGGAATGCGCGTGCTGCGACATCATCCGCGTGAGCTGTTTCCGATAGCGTTCCGGCATCCAATCTTTCGGCTCGATGCTTTCGCCGGCGGCAATTCGTGCTTCGAACGCGGCAACGAGGGACGGATCGTCTGTGTGCATGGGCGTAGTCTGTTCCATGAGAGGAAATCTACCAACGGCCAACAGCTGCGGCCAACGGGGTTCGACAATTGAAACGCGCGACTAACTTGCTCGGCATGATGATAAATGCCACCGACTCCGCTTCTGTGCCCGTCATCGACGGCCACGTGCACGTGCACATCAGCGATGGTATCGCGCGCATCACGTTCCAACATCCGAAAGGCAACTCGCTTCCGGGGTCGCTGCTGCGCCAACTAGCGGCCGATGTCACCGCGATGGGCGTGCACCCCGACGTGCGCGTCATTGTACTCCAGAGCGGTGGGACGGGACCATTCTGTGCCGGAGCATCGTTCGATGAGTTGACATCGATCGCGAACATTACACAGGGTCAAGAGTTTTTTAGTGGATTTTCTGGTGTCATCCTGGCCATGATCCGCGCCCCGAAATTTGTGATCACGCGGGTACACGGCAAGGCGGCTGGTGGCGCAGTAGGACTCATCGCCGCGTCGGATTTCAGCATGGCCGTGCGTGCAGCATCGGCAAAACTGAGCGAGTTGGCGATCGGTATCGGTCCGTTCGTCGTGGGACCAGTTATTGAGCGAAAAATTGGGCTTGCGGCATTTAGTGCCATGGCCGTTGACGCTGATTGGCGCGACGCCGCCTGGGGCGAACGACACGGGTTGTATGCCCGTCTGTTCGATGATGCGACGGCGATGGACCAAGCGCTTGATACGCTGGCCGCGACGCTCGCCGCATCCAATCCAGAGGCGATGGCGCAACTCAAACAGGTTTTTTGGGCCGACACCGCACATTGGGACGAACTGCTTGATAACCGTGCACGGATGAGCGGTACAATGGTGTTGTCGGAATTTACACGAAACGCGATCGCGGGGTTTCGCGCGCGTTAACTCGTACCGCCATAGCGTTCAGCGCGGATCCTTTCGGCGGGAATCGACTGCTTCACAAGTGCTGACGTGATCGTTTCGACAAACGCGTTCGATCCGCATGCGTAAACGAGTTGTGGCGTCTGTCCCCACTGCGCAATCGCTGTACGTAGCAACCCCTCGTCAAGTCGTTGATCAAAATCAAAGTCGCGATGCTTTCCACCACGCGTCGTCACAAAGCGCAGCATGAAAGTCGGATCATTCGCTACACAGGCGATGAGTTCATCGCGAAAAATCAAATCTTCCCACCCGCGTGCCGAATACAGCAGCAGCGTTGGCGATGCGGCTCGCACTACGGCGTTCAATGCGGCTCGGCTGCGAACAATCGACATCAGCGGCACAACGCCAGAGCCACCACCCACCATGAGCACCGCGCCCGACGCATTGCCGAACTTGTTGGGCGACCAAATAAAATGGCCACCAATTGGCCCACGCAATTCAATCGTGTCACCGACCTGCGCGATCTCACACAAATACGGCGACACCTCACCATCCTCGAACGCTTCCACCGCAAGTTCGATCAACGGCGCACCCGGTGCCGAGGCAATCGAGTAACTCCGCTGCGCTTGATACCCATCGGGCGCCGTGAGTCGCACGTCTACGTGTTGCCCGGCAATGTGCGGGCCTAGCGCAACACGGAACCACAGATTCGTCACGCGTGGCGTCGTATGCGCGATGCGTTCGATCATCCCGCTGCGCCATGACAACGACTCAGGCATCGTCACGGATCATTTGTGTAACGCTGCTCGTGCCACGGATCACCGTACATGTGATAGCCGCGTAATTCCCAAAAACCGGCTTCGTCACGCGTCGTAAAGCGCAGTCCGCGAATCCATTTCGCGCTCTTCCAAAAATATAAATGCGGTACGAACAGTCGCGCCGGACCGCCATGTTCGGCCGTAAGCGGTGCCCTATTGAAACGGGTCGCAATCATCGCTTGTTCACCACCGAGGTCAGTCATCGGTACGTTGGTGTCATACTCGTCGTAACTCTGCGCGAGCACGAATGCAGTTGGCGGTGCAATGCCCGCTGAGCGCAGTACCTCGTCGATACTCACACCTTCCCACACTGTGTCAAACTTTGACCACTTGGTGACGCAATTAATATCGCCGCGCCACGTTGTTCTTGGCAGCATTTCAAATTCTGCCCACGACCACTGTTTGATGCGGCGAACGCCATTGTTAACGGTAAACGTCCACGTGGCGAGGTCGACAATCGGCGTTGCACCCTTCGACAACACGGGGAAGTCGTGCGTCTGATATTGACCTGGTGGCAATCGCTTCGCGTCGTCAGTACTTGGTCGTTTCCCGACAAATCCGCGTGTCGTCATCGCCTTCCTCACGGCAGGACATCCCATTTGCGGCTCGTGTGTTTTCCGCCACGCAGAGTATAGGCGAAACTTCGGCGCTACACCACCATTCTCACGGTACGCGCACGGTTGGCATCGCGACCGCTGCATCCAACATGAAAAGTGCCACCCAGTAGTCGTGAACCGCAAGCAAATACGCGCTGCGTAAGTCCTGTTGCGCACGAACGGCGTCCAGCACGTCGAGAAGAGACGTCGCGCCATGCGCGTATGCGTACTCTGCCGCTGTGACGTTGCGATCCACCGCATCGCTAAGTGCACCGGTCAATTGTTCGACGACAGATTGCTGCGCTAAAGCATTTTGACGCGTGCTGGTCACATCGCGCTGAGCTTGCGCGACGATGCGCTCGTTCGCGTATCCAGCAATGGCGTTCGCGGCGTCCGCTCGATCCCGCTGCCCACGATACATGTTGAAAATCGGCACTTCTAATTGCAGACCCAAAGAGTAATAACGCCCCGATTCAAACGGCGCGCTAAACTGTCGAACATACGTCAACTCCGGAATAGGAATGAGCGACGCCGCCGCGAGTTTGCGTCGCGCACGCCCCTGCTCAATACGACGTTGTGCCGCTGCAAGATCAGGGCGGTCGCGCGCCGCGCGCGCCAACAGAGTGTCCAATGCCGGGAGCTGTACGTTTGGCGCGGACAACGTGCCATCGAGCACGAGCGCACCGTCCGGCACCGTCGCCCCGAGCAGTGCCTGCAAGGAGAAACGTGTATTCTCCGCGTCAAGCGTTGCGTGGACAAGATCCGCATCTGCTCGCGCAAGTTCGACAGCGCTGCGCGTCAAATTGCGTTCCGGAATATCGCCCGCGCGTACTCGTGCAGAATCCGCAAGATGCAGTTGCGCTAACAGCGTGCGCCGCGATACAACCAGTGCACGTTGTGCGTCGCTCAGCAACACGTCATAAAACGCGCGCTGCACTGACAGCGTGACCTGCCGCTGCACATCGCGCGCATCCAGATTGGCGGCCGCGATACCGACGGTTGAAACGCGAACCCGGTATAAACGTTGCGGCCCCACATCGAGCGGTATGCTTGCACCGTACTGATACGGCGAGTTTGGACTGCCGACATACAGTGGATTGGGAATTGCCCGCGCGATGCGCCTTTCCGCGCTCGCGGAATCGATCGTGCTTCGCGCCGTACGAACGTCGGGATTGTGTCGTAACGCGAGGGCTACCGCTTGCGACAGCGTGAGTCCTACAGCCGTTGGTGCATCAACAACCGACTGCGCCTGACTGGTCGATATTGCGAAGAGCGAAAGCAGCCACACGGTCTGCACGCGCCTCACGGTCGTCGCTCGATCAGCGTGCGTGGTGCCGTCTCGTGCGTGCCAACATACTCACGCAGCACCAACCGCAGTCGTCCATCACGCATCGTGTCCAGGACAAACGGGATGCACGAGGACGCCGCGCGCCCGGGCCGACGATTAAAGCAGATTACTCGCTGCGTATCCGCAAGCTTACCGCGCACATACCAGATACCACGGCGCGAAAGCACTTCCTGTGGTTTTCCGCCCACACCGTTTGGCCGAACCAACACGTGCACGGTGAGATCGGTGCCGTTGGTCGAAAGACGCCAGACGGATGTATCCATCGGCACCGTTTTTTTTGTGTCAAGCCAATCACGCGCAAGCGGCTGCGGACGTTGACCGTACTCGCGCATCGCGGGCGTGCACGCCGTGACCAAAAACAACACGGCGACCCCTCTCACCCTTCGCCCCGCGTTAGCGCGGAATTTCAACATGCGGATCCTCGTGAAACATGATGTAAAGCAACGGAAGCAACAGCAGCGTGAGTAACGTGGCGCTCACCAGTCCGCCCACGATCACGCTGGCAAACGGTCGCGTCGTTTCCGCACCAATGCTGGTAGAAAGTGCCGCTGGCAATAAGCCGAGTGCAGCCATTAACGCGGTCATGGTGATCGGTCGCAAACGATCCATCGTGCCCAGTCGAACGGCATCACGCAGGTTGTGTCCGTTGGCGCGCCGATGATTGAACTCCTCAACTAATAGCACGCCATTTTGCACAGAAATGCCAAATAGTGCGATAAATCCAACAGCTGCAGACACACTCAAGTTGATGTGCCGCATCCACAACGTGAGCACACCGCCGATCAATGCGAACGGCAAATTCGCCAACACCAACACGGCATATTTCACCGAACCAAAGGCGCTAAAGAGCAGGAGAAAAATCAGCGCGATACTGGTCGGAACAATCACCGCCAGTCGTTGCGTCGCCCGTCGCTGATTCTCAAACTGCCCGCCCCACACGAGATGATAGCCCGGCAGCAACGTGACCTGACGCGCCACTGCCGCTTGCGCCTCGGTCACAAAACCGCCTTCGTCACGTCCGCGGACAGAACACTTCACGGCAATCCGCCGTTCATTCGCTTCGCGCGAAATACGCGATGCACCTTCCGCCGTAATAATCAGTCCGAGCGCCGAGAGCGGAACGACATGTCCGTCCGCACCGTACACGGGCAGCTGCGACAACGCTCGAATGTTATCGCGTGACGCGCCGACGTACCGAACACGCACATCAAACACGCGGTCCTGCTCCAACATCTGGGTAACCGCCCGTCCGCCCACCGCGGTCTCTAACGCATCGGCGGCATCACTCATTGCGATCCCGTTGCGCGCTAGCGCAGCCCGATCAAACTCCACCCGGACTTGTGGTTGGCCAAACTGCTGATCCACGCCAAGATCAGCAACGCCGCGCACACCACTGAGCACTTGCTGCACCTCCACGGCTTTCTGTTGTAGTACAGCTAAGTCGGGACCAAAAATCTTTACAACCAATTCACCCTTCACACCGGAGAGCGCCTCCTCGACGTTATCCTTGATGTATTGCGAGAAATTGAGGTCAATGCCTGGAATAGCCTCCAACTGTTTGCGCATTTTTTTAATAATCTCTTCTTTGTCTTGCACCACTCCCCAAAGTTCGCGGGGAATCAAGTCCGCGTATACTTCCAAATTGTTCGCGCCCTTTGGGTCCGTCCCATCGTCAGGCCGACCAAGATGCGTGACGACGCGCGCAACTTGTGGGTACTGTTGTAACACGCCTCGCACTTTTCGCTCAACCTGCTTCGCCTGATCCAACGCGATACCAACGGGCATCGTCACCGTGAGCCAGATGTTGCCCTCATCAAGCGCGGGCAGAAACTCAGTGCCGAGTTGCGTAGCGATACCTAAGGTGAGCAGCAACGCGACGGCCGCTCCCCACAACGTTGCGCGCGAATGCTGAAGCACCCACTCAAGCATCGGCGCAAAGCGACGCTGCAACCAGCGGGCCGCCATCGGTTCCGCGGCACCAGGTTTTGGCTTTATAAAGAAACTCGCCAGCACCGGCACAAGAGTCAGCGACAGCAAGAGCGAACCCAGTAACGCAAACGTCAACGTGTACGCCATCGGGGAGAAGATGCGCTTCTCGACACGTTGAAATGTGAAGATTGGTAGGAAGGCCGTGATAACAATGGCCTTCGCAAAAACAATTGGACGACCCATCGATTCTGCAATGACCGCCAAGCGAT
>JANYFO010000157.1 GCA_025362635.1 Gemmatimonadaceae bacterium
AGCAGGAGTGGCAGCACATGATGTTGTTGATCACGACTGAATAACTCTGGCGCTTGTGCCGCCACGAACAAGACAAACATGAGAAGTTGACCACCAATGAGCACGCCGTACTGAATGGGCGACGCGCCTTTGGTCAACGACAGGGCCAGCAGCATCGCCATCGTTGGCAACAGCGTAATGAGCATCACGAACACCGGTACGATCTTCGCCTTTGCACTGCGGCCGAGTCCAAACATCGACCGAAGTCCCTGCCAGTATAGCGCGCGCCAGGCGCCAACAGCGCCAATGCGTGGCCCTTCGTAGCGGCGATAGCCCAGATCGTGAATGGCCGTGTCGTCGACAGTGTGCACGGGGTCGCTCATAAAAACAAATCTTCGAGATGACCGCGTCGACGCTCCAAGCGCAACACACCCACGTTGTCGGTCACAGCCGCATCGCGAATGATGTCGTACACCAGGCGGAGCGCCTGCTCATCGGCTGTGTCTGGAAGTGAGACCAACACGCGTTCGCGGTCCTGTTGTGCGCGCACGCCCATGCGTACGAGATGCACAGTAAACGCAGCAGCGTCGCCATCCACTTCCACAACCAGCGTGCCAGTTGCCTCCGTCAGCGCGCCTAATCCTTCCGCACGCAGCAATCGACCGTTTTCGATCAACACAAACCCGTCGCATATGCGTTCGAGTTCACCGAGTAGGTGTGAGGAGACCAGCACGGAAATTCCAAAGTCATGTCCGGTGCGCTGAATGAGCGCGAGCATCTCATCGCGGCCGGCTGGATCGAGACCGTTGGTCGGTTCGTCAAGAATCAACAAGCGCGGATCGTGCACCAAGGCTTGCGCCAGCTTCACACGTTGCGCCATGCCGGTGGAGTACCCACCCATCGGCCGATAGCGTTCTTCGAAAAGCCCGACGTGTCGTAATACTTCCGCAGCGCGTTCGCGCGATGCTGCCGCTGGCAATCCGGAGCATCGTGCGAGCCACGACACAAATTCCGTCGCGCTCATATCGGGCGGCAGACAATCGTGTTCCGGCATGTAGCCCACCAACGCGCGAATGGCATCGCGATGACGCACGACATCATGACCGAACACCGTCGCAGTGCCACTCGTGGGATCAACAAGACCCAAGAGAATTTTGACGAGTGTACTTTTGCCAGCGCCGTTTGCGCCCACCAGCCCCGTAATGCCCGGCTGAATCGCAACGGTTAACGCATCAAGCGCGATGACCACGCCATATCGTCGCGAAAGCGCGTCCGCCTCAATTATGGCGATGATTACTCCGCAGCGATGGTCACGGCGTCTTCGGCGTTCACTGGTAATACCACGCCGGCCTTCGCCGCACGACGTTCGATCGTATCGCGATCCGCCAAACTACGCATCAGCGCGTCGGCTTCACGATTCTGCAAATACCGTCCCTTTTCCCAACCTTCGAGAATGCCTTTCGGCGTGCCGTAGCAGAGTTCCGCGAATTGCGGAATGGTGAGGCCGAGTGATTCACGGAGTTGCCGAATGCCTTTGGGCGTGAGCAGTCCGTGTGCGTCGCGAATTCGATCAGTCGCGGCCTTCTCCGCGGCATCGCGCTGTTCAATGGTGCGATTTTCATGGGCGCACTTTTCACATTGAAAAAATTCGCGTGTGACGTCGGCCGCCATGCCACTCAATCGCATGGTGACCGCCTCGGTTTGGAGCGCGTAACGACCGCCGCAGCCGCGGTGGAGGGTGCCGTGCAGTGTCGCCAGACTCATGGAGGACAGTTCAGGAAGTGTCGTGCGGGGTGACTGAATCGTCGAAGATTCGCTATGTGGAAGGTAAATGCGCCACCCACTCCATCGCTCCGGTTTGGTTTGTCATGCCCAGCTTCTGTCTCGTTCGTCAACCCGTGTTTGGTGCCAACGGCGTCCTCCTCGGCTATGAAATCCGCTTTCGCAATGCGGAAGATGGACAGCACGCATTTTCGCAGAGCTTTCTGACCGGGTCGTTCGACGTCGCCCGTGCGAATTTGCCGGCTTTTCTCGTGGCGACGCGCGAACAGCTTTTGGACGACGCGTTTCAGATGGGCGATCCGGCCAATGCAATTCTGCTGCTGCCGCCCGACCTTTTGGTGGACGACGACGTGGTGCATGCCGTCGCACGGCATCGCGAGCGTGGTGGTACGATCGTACTCGATGGGCTGACCGACGCGGTGTCGCCATCGGAGGCGTTGTTGCCTCAGGCAACGTGGGTCCGCATGGATGTGCGCCTGCTACGTGCGGAGAAGCTTTCGGGCGTTTGTGCGCGGGTGGTCGGTACCGGTGCCGCCCGCGCGCGGACGCCGCGACTGTTGGCGGGATATGTCTCTGATCAAGCGCAATACGCGGCGGCGACCGCGCTGAAATTTGATGCGTTTCAGGGCATGTTTTTTAGTCGTGCCGAACCGTTGCCTGCAGCTGACTTGCCGTCGACCACGGTGTCGGCGTTGCGGCTGATGGGGTTGGCGCGCAATGAAAATGTGAAAGACCGCGAGCTGGAAGACGTGATCTCCACCGACCCAGTGTTGACGTTCCAACTCTTGCGTCTTGTGAATTCGGCCGCGACCGGTCTCCGTGGCGTCAGCTCCATCGGACAAGCGTTGCGATTGATTGGTCGCTCGGCATTGCTGCGTTGGATGGCCGTCGCGGTGGCCGCATCGCGTCATTCCACCAATGGCGTCGATCAGGAATTGGTGCGTCACGCAGTGGAACGTGGACGTCTCTTGGAGCAATTGGCGGGCGGTCCACGTGATGCGGGGACGCTGTTTTTGGTTGGATTATTTTCATTGCTCGACTCCGTGTTTCGGATGCCGCTGCCTGAAATTGTGTCGCGCGTCGCCTTGAGCGACGATGCGACGGCAGCGTTGCTTGGGGGGACTGGACCATACGCTGCCGCACTCGCGTTTGCCGATTCGTACGAACTTGGCATGTTTGAACACGCGCAGGAGTTGGCCACAGCCATGCACGTCGATCCAGCGAAGTTGAACGAGTTTTACACGACGGCGATGTCATGGACGGCGGAGACGTTATCGCCGTCACTTGAAGGCGCAGCTCGCGCGTAGTCACGCGCCGTACTAGTCTGCCGGTATGACTCGACTTCTTCATGACACCGCGGTGAGCCGCGTGCTTGTGTGTTGCGCGCTGGTCGTTTCCGTGCTGGCCGGCTGCGGCACTCAAGACCCGCCCGAATCCGCGCACATTCGCGATACGACGACGCTCATGCCGCCGCGCATCGCGTCACCCGGCGATCCATCGTGTCCGCGCGATGGGTTGTGGAAGCCTTGCGCTCTGGTGAGTCGGATGGTGCGCGCGGGACTCGTATTGACCGCGACGGGCGACTCGACACGCGTGGCCTACCTCACACCGCGCGGCATTCAGTATCGCGTGGGGAAGAGCGCGTCGATGCTGGCGTTTTTCTATCCGGATACGGCCAGCGCAACGCGCGCCTTTTTGGCATTGGACACGATTCGACTCACACCGCGCGGCGACACGATTGGCGCGTGGCCGTCTCGGCCGACGGTGATTCGATCGGCGAATTTGTTGGTGGCGTTGTTCGATGCCGGAGGCACGCAGGCGGAGCGTATCGGGCTGGCAATTACGGCCGGAGCTCCGCAGGCATATATGGTCCCGGTGGTGCCGATACTACCGATAGTGCCGAAACCCTGAACCTACTTTGTACGGTGTATGTTCGGAAACCTTTGCGGTAGAGTTTGCTCGCGGTTGTTTTTTGCGTTTTTGAGCATTTTTAGTCAACAATCTGCATTTCCGTCTAGACGTTTTATCGCTACTGCGACAGTTTTATGCATAACGAGCACGATTTTCTTAACAGGTGATTGTGCGCTCGTCTCACCATCCTGAGGTTCATTCGGCTATGGCTTCACCAAACAATCCGCGTAGCATGGCGTTGCGCGAAGTCACGACGCGCCCTGTCCGCATTACCGCTCGCCCCGAAGAAAATGGCGTGCAACAGCCTGTGAGCGCCTGGTACGGCTGCAACACGCTGAGCTTGCGCCAGATGCGCGGCAAACTTCCCAAATCCGTTTATCAGAAACTTGCCGCCGCTATCCGGCTTGGCAAAAAGCTCGACTCTGACATCGCGCCGACCGTCGCGCAGGTCATCAAGGAGTGGGCGATTTCACGTGGCGTCTCGCACTTTACGCATTGGTTTCAGCCGCAAACGGGACTGACGGCTGAAAAGCATGACGCGTTCTTGAACTTCGACGAGAACAAACTTCCCATCGAATCGTTTACGGGCGAGCAACTCATTCAGTCGGAGCCGGACGCCTCAAGCTTTCCGTCGGGTGGTTTGCGCGCGACGTGGGAAGCGCGCGGCTACACCGCGTGGAATCCATCGTCGCCGGTCTTTATCTCGGAAACAGGTGGTACGAAGTATCTCTGCGTGCCTTCGGTATTCATCGGGTACAACGGCGAAGCGCTGGACGAAGTCACGCCATTGCTGCGCAGCTCCGACGTGCTCTCGGCGCGCGCGATGGAACTGTTGGAAATCATCGGCGACAAGGGCGTGTTGCGCGTTACGACCACGCTTGGCGCGGAGCAAGAGTTTTTCCTGATTGATCGCGCGCATTTCGCGTTGCGCCCTGATTTGATCATGGCCAACCGCGCACTGGTTGGCGCGCCGCCACCACGCGGTCAGCAACTCGAAGATCACTATTTCGGTGGTATTCCCGAACGCGTGCAAGCGTGCATTAGTGAAGTCGAACTCGAGCTGTACAAACTCGGCGTGCCGATCGTGACGCGCCACAACGAAGTGGCGCCGTGTCAGTTCGAAATGGCGCCGATTTTCGAAGACACCGACATCGCGACGGATCACAACCAGCTCGTCATGGCCATCTTGCGCAAAGTTGCGCTCCGTCATGGGCTACAAGCAATTGTTGCGGAGAAGCCGTTCGCGGGCGTGAACGGATCGGGCAAACATTGCAATTGGTCGATGGCGATTACGTCGGACAACGATCTCGACGGCACGAACTTGCTGAAGCCCGGCAAGACGCCGCATCAAAATTTGCGCTTCCTCATATTTTTAGCGGCGGTGTTGAAGGGTGTGCACAAGCACGCGGGTTTGTTGCGTGCTGGTATCGCCACGAGCGGCAACGAACATCGACTGGGCGCCAACGAAGCACCGCCGGCCATCATTTCCGCGTTTGTCGGAAGCATGCTAACGCGCGTGATCGAGGACATTGCCGCGGCGAAAACGTCGCCGACGAATGCCGAGCAAGCGATGTTGAAATTGGGTGTTGCGAAACTGCCAGAAGTTGAGCAGGACAACACGGATCGCAATCGCACGTCCCCGTTCGCATTTACCGGCGCCAAGTTTGAATTTCGCGCGGTGGGTGGTTCACAGAGCATTGCGTTTCCCGTGATGCTTTTGCAGGCCGCCGTCGCGGAAGCGATCAGCGATCTGACCGAAAAGTTGCGCAAAGAACTGAAAACCACCAAGAGTACGGACGATGCGGTGTTAAAAGTGGTGCGTGCCGCGTTCAAAGAGACGGCGGCCGTGCGCTTTGAAGGCAACAACTATGCGGATGAGTGGGTGGTTGAAGCACAGCGCCGTGGCTTACTCAACCTCCGCCGTACGCCAGAAGCGTTGGCGCAACTCACAACAGATGAAGCCAAGTCGCTCTTTAAGTCCACGGGCATTCTCACGTCCGTGGAATTAGAGAGCCGCTATCATGTGCGTCTCGAACGCTACATCAAAGACATTTTGATCGAGTTGCACACCATTCAAGAAATGGTGGATACGCAGATTCTTCCGGCTTCGTACGCATTTCTTGGTTCGATTGCGAGTGCGGCAGGCCAAGGGCACGCAGCGGGCATCAACATGCAACCGCTCGTTGATGCGGCCAACGCCACAAGCAAATTGGTCGCCACGTTGCAGAAGAAGCGTGCTGAGTTGGCGAAGGTGACAACAAAGGCCGAAGCATTGCATCATGATCCGGCAGCGCAGGCAACGTATCTCACATCGACGGGCTGCGACACGATGGGTGAAGTGCGCGATGCGTCCGACGCGTTGGAGCTTGTGGTGGGTGATGAGTACTGGCCGTTGCCGCGTTACCGCGAGATGTTGTTTCCGGTCTGATGCGGTTGCTGCGAGTGTAGGGTATTGCACAACGGGCCGACGCTTTTGAAGCGTCGGCCCGTTGTGTGTCTGCTCGACGACGCGACCACTGCATCCACCGCCGGCACGACAAAAATGTCTGACTATACCAGCGTAAATACGTCTGGTTCAATTTCGCCCGCACGGTTGCGTTCGTCGCCTTTTCGATGCGCGAGTCTAGCGCACCGTGCACCCACAGCGCAGCATCTAGGAGTAACGACAAACCACGCATCACGGTCGCGCAATTTCTGCATTCGGAGCGCTGCATGGGAACGATCGACATTGCCCAACGTCTTGTCGCACTGATTGGCCCGTGGGATGGTGTTGCCGTCAGCCCCGCGCGGTTCGGCACCGTGGAATTTCGCGTTGATCGCCGTGAAATCGGACACGTCCATGCGTCTGGTATCGTCGACATTCCGTTTCCCGTGCGTATGCGACGCAATCTCGTGTCAGCCGGTCGCGCTTCGCCACACCGCACACTGCCGCATTCCGGGTGGATAAGCTTTCACATTCGCACGGAAAATGATATTCCGGCCGCCGTCGAACTCTTTCGACTCAACTACGATCGACTGCGCGGACTCGATGC
>JANYFO010000158.1 GCA_025362635.1 Gemmatimonadaceae bacterium
ACAAGGGCCGCATCGGCATTGGCGCGCAGATGATTGGCATCGCGCAAGGCGCGCTGAGCGCGACAACGGCACATCTCAAAGAGCGCAAGCAGTTCGGCAAAGCACTCAGCGAATTTCAGGGTATTCAGTTTCAGATCGCGCAAGCGGCAACGGAGTTGGAAGCGGCACGACTGCTTGTGTATAACGCCGCGCGTTTAGACGATGCCGGGCACGATATTGCGCGCGAAGGCGCCATGGCGAAGTTGTATTCGTCGCAAATGTGCGAACGCGTCACCTCGCTGTGTGTCGAATTGTTTGGCGGCTACGGGTACACCCGCGACTATCCAGTTGAAAAGTTTTATCGCGACGCGAAAATTGGCACCATTTACGAAGGCACAAGCAATATGCAGCTGCAGACGATTGCGAAAGCCGTGTTAAAGTAGCCATTGAGGCGCCGTGCCGTTGTAACGCTCGGGCTTTTCGCGAGCGTCGCGCTGATTGTCGCCGCGACGCTCGTGCCATTTGGTGCGTTGCAATCGTCGCGGGTGCCCGCTCGATGGTGTTTGGTGTGCGGCGAGTTGTGGCTGACGGATGGTATCAGCAATGTGGTGTTATTCGCGCCATTTGGAATTTCGCTCTCGGTGTTCGGCATACGCTGGTGGCGTGTGGCAATTATTTCGTTCGCGTTCTCGTTGTTCATCGAATACATGCAGTCGATTGGGCTCCCCCCCGCACGGTCGGCGGCATGGTCTGACGTCGTCGCCAATACATTGGGCGGACTTGGCGGTGTGATCGTCGTACAACTGCGCCGGTGGGCAATCGCGCCTACTTCCCGCCTCGCCACGCGATTGGCTCTTTTGTGGTCACTCGGCGCCATCGTGGTGTTGGCTCTTACGAGTAAAGCTTTGGGCTTCCGCGATGACGCGCGCGACGTCGGCGTCTACAAACGGAGCAGCTACGATCACACACCGGGCATGGGTTGGTTTGATGGCGTGGTGAATTCTGTGTCGGTGGACTCGTACCGCACCACGCAGCGCGGCACGGGTCCGGTAATTGTCGAAACAGCGGTCGAACCTCGGACTGTGACGATGACGGCGGTGTTGCGCGGACGCGAGGAAGGCAACGCGCTGGTGCCGATAGTGTTTGTGCACAGGATCGGCGACATGTCGGCCGTCACGTTTATCGGCGAGCGTGCTGATGCGGCCGAGTTGATGGTGTCGCGCACGGCGTGGGATTGGGGGCTGGCGATGCCGTCGCTCACACTGCCTGGCGTGTTCGCCAACCGCACGGTTACCGATGCGCGGGCGTTACGATTGTCCGCCATTGCCGCGCCTGATCACCTCGAACTGCACGCTCGCTCTGCGTATTTTGACGGTGATCGTACGATGCCGCTCACGCCAACCCTGGGGTGGACGATGATTCAGACGCTCATCAAACGGGACTCGACATTTGCAATTGTTGCGCATTTGGGCTGGTTGATCTCGTTGGTTTTTCCGATTGGTTGGTTTGGTGCGCAATCCGGCGTGCGTTGGAAGACAATGCTTGGCGTTGTGGTAGGAATTGTTGCGTTGAGCGCGAGCGCGATGCCACGCATATTTGGAGTCGCACCGATTGGACTTGGTGAGTGGAGTACGATGGCTGTGTTAGTGCTGTGCGCTGCAATCGTCGCGCGACAGCGGCGGCCCGCGGTTTCACTGTGACGATCGACGCGCAGGTTGAACGGGCTCGTGCTGCGCAGCCGTCGTGGGCAGCGACACCGGTGAGCGCGCGAGCCAAGATCATCGACACGTTTCGCGCGCTCGTATTCGACGAACGTGACGCGATTGCGCGCACAGTCACTGCCGAAACGGGTAAGCCGTTCGTCGAGAGCTTGGTCGCCGATATTTCGATGGCGCTGGACGGCGCACGCTTTTTGTGTCGCGTTGCCGAGCGCACGCTGGCCCCTGAGCAAAAGCGTTCGCGGACGATGGCGGCGTGGCGGAAGTCGATTGCCATTCATCACGATCCGTTTGGTGTCGTTGGCATTGTTAGTCCGTGGAACTATCCATTTTTCTTCCCCGCGATGCACAGTATGACCGCCCTGATTGCAGGTAACGCGGTACTACTGAAACCGTCAGAACACACGCCACTGTGTGCGGAGCATATTGGGCGATTGCTTGCGCGCGCTGGGCTGCCGGCGAATGTGTTCACGCTTGTGCAGGGCGACGGACGCATGGGTGCCGAGTTGGTTCACGCAAACGTTGACAAGATTTTCTTCACGGGGAGTGAGCGTACGGGTCGCAACATTGCAATCGCATGTGCGCCGCGATTTGTGCCAGTGTCGCTGGAGCTTGGCGGGAGTGATGCGGCGATTGTTTTGGACGACGCCAATTTCGATATTGCCGCGAGCGGCATTGTGTGGGGACGATTCACCAATGCCGGACAGACATGCGTTGCGGTGAAACGCGTCATCGCGGTTGGTGCGGCGCACGATGCGTTGGTCTCACGTATCGTTGCAGCGGTGTCGCAACTTGTGGTTGGACCGTCGGACGACGCGAACACCGATGTTGGACCGTTGGTGACGGCCGAACAGGCGACGATCATGGCGGCGCAACTGGAAGATGCGATTGCGTTGGGGGCGACCGTCGCTGCGAGAGTTGATAGCGCGACGAGCGGTGGCGCGTGGTCGCCGGTGGTCGTGCTGACCAACGTAACGAAGGCGATGCGTGTGTGGCATGAAGAAACGTTCGGACCGGTACTCGCGGTGATGCGCGCTACATCAACGGCGGATGCGGTCGCGCTGGCGAACGAATCACATTATGGACTGAGTGCATCGGTCTGGTCGCAAAACCGCCGTCGCGCCCGCCGCATCGCAGCGCAGCTGCAAGTGGGCGCGGTGGTGATCAACGACGCAGTGATTAATGCGGGGTTACCCGAAGTGGCGCACGGCGGCGTAAAGGCCAGCGGCATGGGCCGCATTCATGGCACGCAGGGGCTGTTGGAGTGCGTGCGCACGCGAACGGTCATTGATGACTTTTTGCCCAATGTGCGGCAGCCGTGGTGGTTTGGTTACGACGCGAGTACCGCGAGCAACCTCGATAGTTACCTGCGCTTGGCGCACGGGCGGACAGTCGTTGACCGGCTCTCCGGAATTCCGGGTGCGCTGCGCATGCTGGTGCGTCGACGAGGTGCGTTGTGAGGAGCGACAGTATATTTCCACTATGTCACTGATCAGCGTCTTCGACCTCGTGCTCGGCATTTTGCGCCCGGTGGTATTTGCCGCTGGCGCGCTTGCCGCCGTTGCTGCGGTGTTGTCATACAGTGTGCGAACACGTCGTATTTCACCATTCTCGCCGGTCGCACGCTTGCTGCGAGACCGTGTTGATCCGTGGCTTATCGAGCCGATGGAACGTCGCATTTTGCGGGCGGGCGGCACGCCGTATTCTGCGCCATGGTGGGCCTTGGCGGCGGTGGTGTTGGGCGGCTTGGTGCTGATCTCGGGTGTGCAATTCTTGCGTGATCAGATCGTGTCGCTGGCGTACGCGACGTCGTTGGGCACGGGGGGCATGGTTGGGCTGCTGGTGCGTTGGACATTTGGCATCTTGCGCATCGCGCTATTTGCGCGGGTGATTTCATCGTGGGTTGGTGGCACGCCCTATTCAAAGTGGTGGCGTTGGGCGTTTGTGTTGACGGAACCCATATTGGCGCCGTTGCGGCGCGTTATCCCGACAATCGGGATGATTGATATCACGGTGATCGTGGCGTACTTCGGGCTGCAAATTCTTGAGGGGCTGTTGTTGTCGGCTCTGTAAAGGGGACAGCTGGTTGTGAATTGCTCACATAACGCGCATTGGATTGGTGCCGCGGCTGACTGGGCTTTATCACGAAGTTCAGAAAACTTCTGAGCGGCAAGTTTTGGCTTTTACGTAGATGACGGACCTGCGCGTATTGGAGCCGATGATCACTTTGCTCAATTTCCGTAATAATACTTTGTCTAAAATGTTTATCGTTTTCTCCGGTTGTGGCTGAGTGAATCTCCGGCTCAGCATCAATGCAAATGCTCTTTCGTTCATCAGCAATTCGTTGTCGGTCGTGTTGGATAACGGCAACCGAGGTGGTCTCGTAACAACAATCTTCCGTTGCTGTTCATTTGCCGTCGCCGTTACTGTTTTTTACGGCACTGCCAATCACGCTTCATCTTCATAAAACTGCGTCCTTTGCGTCATTTGCGTAATTCGCTGTGATCTGCTGCATAGGACTTTTGAGTCCAGAATGGTTATAATCGCTTTTCCACGGAACACAGCGTTTGGAAATTGTGTTTTATGTAGTGTGCTAGCGTTTCGGCTTTGCACACCAACTCAGTCGATTTATGGAGATTTCTGATGCGTAAGCTGTCCATGCTCGTTGCAGGTGCTGCACTCATTGCGCTTTCCGCTCCGCGCTCGGCACAGGCGCAGACGTCCGACATCGTCGAGACCGCCGTCGCCGCTGGCTCGTTCAAGACTCTTGCGAAGTTGCTCACGGATGCCGGCTTGATTGAGACCCTCAAGGGCCCGGGTCCGTTTACCGTGTTTGCGCCTACGGATGAAGCGTTTGCGAAGGTTCCGGCCGCAACACTCGCCGCACTCGGCAAGGACAAGGCGGCACTGAAAAACGTGCTGCTGTACCATGTCGTGGCTGGCAAGGTGATGGCTGCTGACGTTGTGAAGATGAACGGCAAGAGCGCCAAGACCGTCGAAGGTCAGGACGCCAAGATTATGGTGATGGGCGACAAGGTCATGGTGAATAACGCGAACGTCGTCAAGACGGACATCATTGCGAAAAATGGCGTCATTCACGTCATCGACGCCGTCCTGTTACCGCCAGCAAAGAAGTAAAGGCTTGCAGCTGTAATTGTAGGTGCGCAACGAGGGCCCGGATCGCGATATCCGGGCCTTCTGCGTTTGCGTCAATATTTCAACTTGTTATCAACTTGCCGCGACGGGCGCCGTGCACCAGACTCACCACATGTCTACCGCCCCCGTCTTACGGTCGCTCGCACCGCGTGCCATCGCCGCCTTCCTGGTATTGATTGCCGTGCGCACAGAAGCGCAATCGCGCGCGCCACTGCCCGCCGACCTCATTGTCACCAACGCGCGTGTCTACACCGCCGACGAAGCACGACCACTCGCCGAAGCGTTTGCAGTGCGGGATGGACGCGTCGTCTTCGTCGGTTCGAAGTCCGAAGCGGCCGTACTAAAAGGCGCAAACACGCGCACCGTGGACGCGGGCGGACGTACCGTCATTCCGGGGATGGTGGACGCCCATGCACACTTCTCCGGACTCGCGCAAACATTGCGCGCGGTCGATCTGACGGGCACGCACAGCTACGATGAAGTGATTGCTCGCGTTCTTGAGCGCGCAAAGGCGACGCCAAAGGGCACGTGGATTCTAGGGCGCGGATGGGATCAAAACGCGTGGGGTGACACTCGTTTCCCCTCGCACGAAAAACTTTCCGCCGCATTGCCAGACCATCCCGTTTTGCTCACACGGGTGGACGGTCACGCCGACTTAGTCAACACATCGGCAATGCGACTTGCGGGACTAAATATCGCGACGGTTGATCCATCCGGTGGTAAAGTCATTCGCGATGCGCAGAATGCACCGACCGGCGTGTTAATCGACAATGCAAAAGATCTCGTCGAGCGCAAAATACCCGTGCCAACGGCAATGGAAGCGCGTTCCGCACTTAAGGATGCCGTAAACGTCATTCATCGCTGGGGCTTGACTGGGGTGCACGACGCAGGCGCAAGTCGCAGCGCGATTGACATGTTTGAACAAATGGCGCAGGCCGGAGAACTCAATTTGCGGCTTTACGTGATGATCTCCGACGACTCGGCCGCCATCGCCCATTACACCAGCATTGGGCCACGGTCTGCCCTGTACAACGGACAAGTGTGGGTGCGTGCCATCAAGCTGTACGCTGATGGTGCGATGGGATCGCGCGGGGCGGCGTTGCTCGAACCATACGCCGATGATCCAAACAACGCAGGACTGTTGCTCAGCGCACCCGCACACATTCGTGAAGTGGCTGAACGTGCACTGAAAAGTGGTTTTCAGGTTAATACGCACGCGATCGGTGATCGCGGTAACCGCGTGGTGCTTGATGCCTACGAAGCAGCGTTGCGTACCGTACCGACCGCAGATCACCGTTTTCGCGTTGAACACGCGCAGATTTTGAATTACGATGACATTCCTCGATTTGCGCAGT
The DNA here is from genome assembly GCA_025362635.1 of Gemmatimonadaceae bacterium. GTDB lineage: Bacteria > Gemmatimonadota > Gemmatimonadetes > Gemmatimonadales > Gemmatimonadaceae > Gemmatimonas. Next base: position 6,209 of record JANYFO010000158.1, read on the forward strand.
TAGGTGTCATTCCTTCGATGCAGGCGAGTCACCAAACCAGTGACATGTATTGGATTGGCAAACGGCTCGGTTCCACGCGCTTGCTCGGAGCCTACGCGTGGCGCTCCCTGATTAATTCAGGCGTTGTTATTCCAAATGGCAGCGACTTTCCCGTCGAACAAGTGAATCCACTCATCTCGTTTCACGCCGCCATTGCACGGCAAGACGCAAATGACTGGCCAGCGGGTGGGTGGTTGCCCGAGCAAAGAATGACACGCGAAGAGGCGCTTCGGAGTATGACGCTTTGGCCAGCGTACGCGGCGTTTCAGGAAAAGGATATGGGTTCACTGACCGTGGGCAAGTACGCTGACTTTGTGTTGCTTGACCAAGATATTATGCGTGTGCCAGTGGAGTTGGTATTGCGCACGAAAGTCATGTCGACCTACGTCGGCGGAAAAGAAGTGTATCATGCCACGCCAAACAACTGACGTATGCGCGTTGTCTCGTTCCTACCTGCCGCCACTGAAATTGTCGCGCTCCTTGGCGCCTCTGAACACCTCGTTGGCATTACGCATGAGTGTGATTTTCCAGACGTCGTGAAATCACGGGCGCGTGTGACCCAGAGTGCGATTCCACATGCTGGTTCGCCGGCAGAGATCGATGCGGCCGTGCGTTCGCTCGCGGGCGAAGGACACACGCTGTTTACGTTGGACGAAGCCCGCATTCGTGCGCTGCATCCAACCGTGCTGTTAACACAGGCCGTTTGCGATGTATGCGCGGTTCGTGAATCGGATGTGCGCGCGCTCGCCGCGCGACTGACACCTCCACCAAAGGTCGTCACGCTCGGCGGCACGACGCTCGATGGTATCTACGTGGACATTCAAGCGGTTGCCGAAGCACTCGACGCCGTGAGTGATGCCGAAGAGTTGCTCCTGGGACTGCAGGATCGCGTCAAGCACGTGCATGACACACTGAAGGCGGAGCGTGCGCCGAGGCCACGGGTGGCCGTCATTGAGTGGACGTCGCCGATTTATATCGCAGGACATTGGGTACCGGAACAGGTGAAGCGCGCCGGTGGTGTCGACGTACTAGGAGCGGCCGGACAACATTCAGTGACCGTCTCAATGCAGCAGCTCGTGGATGCGCAGCCAGAATTTGTTCTCTTCGCGCCGTGCGGCTATTCGCTCGCCGCATCGGTGGCGGAGGCGCGGAGTTTGGTGACGAGCGACGCATGGTCGTGGATTGGCGATGCGCAGGTGTGGGCGATGGATGCGAACGCGTTGGTAAGTCGGCCGGGTCCGCGTGTCGTGGACGGAATTGAGGCGATGGCGCGCATGTTCAATCCGATGCTGTTTACGGCGCTCGATAAGCGTCACGCGGAGCGCGTGCGGTGACAGACTGACTGGCGGTGCGGAATGGCGGTTTCACGCGGAGGCGCGGAGGCCGCAGAGAACAGCAAGGGCAACCGCAACCGCTTGAAATTGA
>JANYFO010000186.1 GCA_025362635.1 Gemmatimonadaceae bacterium
CAATGATTTCGGCGAACGCGGTGCGCGCTCGATTCAACCTTGACTTCACGGTTCCCAAATTTACTCCGGTAATCTCCGCAATTTCCTCGTACGACTTTCCCTCCAGCTCGCGGAGCACAAACACTTCGCGATGGTGACTCGGCAGCTTGCCCACGGATTGCTCGACCATTTCCCGGAGATGCCGCTTACGGTACAAGTCGTCAGGACGCGTATGCACGTCTTCGAATTGCAACGGACGATCCTCGTCCTCGAACTTGGCTTTGATCGCTTGAAAAAGAACCAACGGATTGCGTGAACGGTTGCGCAACTCGTTTTTCGCGAGGTTGGACGCGATCGTGTAAATCCAGGTCGAAAACTTTTTCGACCGATCAAATCGGGCGATGTGCCGATAGACACGGATGAAGACTTCTTGCACTAAGTCTTCGGCGCGATCGCGATCGCCGATGGTGCGGTAGACGAAGTTGAGGAGTCGACCCTGATAGCGGTCAACCAGCTCTTCGAACGCGCGCTCCTCGCCACCGAGAAACGCCGACACGACATCACCATCGTCGATGGAGCGCAAATGTTCGCGCACCGGCACGGCGGTCGATGCATTAGTCAGGAGCGTACGAGCTAGATCGGCCATGAGACGAGACCTCCACTTCAGTGACGCGGACTGACGGTCCGCGGCGAGTCAGAGTACAGCACCGGACCATCCGGCGCACGATCTCGACCCACGTCCTCTCTTAGTGCACGCGGCGTGCCGCGCTGGAACTTTATGGAACACTTCTTTCCAACTATCTACGCCGCAACGGCTTAGTTGGATGTAACGGACGTCACGTTTGAGCACGTTCCGTAGGTGTTCCTTCAAACTTCCTAAAAAGAGGACACTCCAACAGGACATGACCCTGCTTCCATCAATTCGACAATGCTATTTGCGCCGTCGCGGCATCGGAAAAGAAGGCGCGATCAGCTCAGCCTGAAGCCAGCGGCAAACAGCAGCGCCAGCGCCGTCTTCGCGTCCTGAATCTCGCCGAGCTCTATCATTGACAATGCTTTCGACAAACGAGTTGGCACCAGTTCCATAAATTCGTCGGCCTCACGCGCTGTTTCGCCCGGCGTTAAACCAGTTGCCAAAAAAAGATGAATCTTTTCGTCGGTAAAACCGGGGGTCGTGAACATCGTGAATAAGGGTTCGACACGCGCAGCGCTGTAGCCGGTTTCCTCTCGTAGTTCTCGCCGTGCGCAGTCGAGCGGCGATTCCCCAGCGTCGAGTCGTCCCGCTGGGATTTCAAACAAGTAGCCATCAGCCGCATAGCGGTATTGTCGAATGAGCAATACCTCTGGATCGTCATCCGTCGCGTCGAGCAACGGTACGATCGCACTGGCACCAGGATGTCGGATCATTTCCAACGTTCCGGTTGAGCCGTCGGGAAAACGTACTTCGTCGATATCCAGCGAAATCACGCGCCCGGTATAGCCACGCGTCGATGAAACGCGTCCCGGCGTTTTCCCTGCGCCCGCGTTGGAGCGATCACTCACCGCGTAACCTTTTTTTGAATTGTCTTTTTGACGACCTTTTTCGTCGCGGCTTTTTTCTTGGACTGTTTCGACGTTTTTTTAGCGGCTTTCTTGGCAATTTTCTTCGCCACTTTCTTTCGTGGCTTCCTTGGCTTCGGCACATCATCACCGGCCAACCATTTGCGAACCGTCGCCCGTAAATACACGGGTACTTTTAAGATCGTGCCACGACACTTGTCCGTTCCGCAACGACAGGCGTAGTACCGCACGTCATCCGGCTCGTAATTGTTCTGCCACTCAAACTGATAGTCGTACGCGATCTCGGTTTCCGGTTTGATCGACTTGATCGCGTTGATCCAAATGTGTCCGTCGTCGATGATCGTTTCGCAATTTGGCTCACACGAATGATTGATGTAGCGCGCATCGCTTCCATGCGTGCGTGCATCAAGCACGGTATCATCGTCGAGAATGAAGAGGAACGTGTGATGCCGTCCGTCGCTGTCATCGTACCGACGATCCGCTTCGGCATGGGTGATCGGTTCGCCGACGTATTCGTCGACGCGTTGTCCCTTGCGAATAGAACGGATCGCGAACGCACCACGCCCCTGAATGGACGAACGGCGCACCTCGTACAACGGACTTTTTACACGCTTGGCTGACGGCACGATGGAGATCAGGAGGCGGAGAAGGAAGACAACGCAGCCGCACTGGAGGGCGACTCGTCATCTGCAGGATCATACACGGTGACCGGACCGAGGCCGAGTGCCGCGAGCGGCTCGCGAATCGCAACCGGATCACCAACAACGACTACCTGCAGTCGTGTTGGATCGAGATGCGTCTGCGCAACGCGCAACACATCTGCGGCGGTCACGGCGCGCACACGGTCACGATATCGATCGAAATAATCGGAGGGCAAACGAAAAATTTCGACGTTGGCTAAACCACCCGCCACTTCGGCAGTTGTTTCAAACCGAATGGGAAATACGCCGATCAAATAGCTCGTGGCCAAGGAGAGCTCAGCCTCGCTCACGGGTGTTTCGCGAATGCGCAGAAACTCAATCTGAATTTCACGCAATGCATCCATGGTGACTGCGGTTTCAACAGCGGTGGACATTTCAAATGGACTCGCGGCACGACGCCAATCAAATGCCGAATGCGCGCCGTACGTGTACGCGTGCACTTCGCGTAAGTTGAGATTCAAACGCGACGAAAACAAACCGCCCAAGATGGCGTTCATCACCACGAGTGGGAAATAGTCCTCATGCAGGCGCGGGACGGCCACGTGTCCGACACGCACCTCGGATTGCGGCGCGTCGGCCTTCGCGATGAGGTGCACTTGAGGATTGCGATGTCGCTGCACAGCAAGCGGCTCCGTCACCGTTGGTGCGGTGCCAGTCCAATCACCAAGGCAACGCGACGCGTGCCGAACGGCATCGTCAACCGTGATGTCCCCGACAATCATCAGCGCTGGTGCATCAGGGCGATAATACCGCGCGTGGTATTCGACGATGCGATCGCGCGTGATGCGGGCCATGCTCTGCTCATCGCCACCAGCCAACCGTGCAAAACGCGATTCTGCCGCATACAACAGACGAGAAAAGTACACGTCCGCGAGTCCGCGCGGTTCAGCACGCAGCTGCGCCAGATCCGCAACGCGCTCCGCACGAAGTCTGGCAACCTCATCGTCCGGAAACGACGGATAGCGCAACACTTCGGCGAGTACCGAAAACGCATCATCCACGCGCGACGCGAGCGCGGTGAGCTGCACAATCGCCGAATCCCAATCGGCGCCCGTGTCGAGCGTCGTACCCAATGTTTCGAGACGTTCGGCCAGTTGCAGCGCATTCATGTCGCGCGTGCCTTCGGCGAGGGCGCGCGTGGTAAGCTGCGCCAAACCTTCCGCATCGCGCGGATCGCGCGTCGCGCCCGCCTCAACCACGGCGAGCACCGTGACGACTGGATACGCGTGCATCGGCGAAACCATCACGCGCAATCCATTCGGAAGTATGTGCGTTTCGAAGTGCGGGAAATGATACGGTCGCGGTGCGCTCGCTATCGGACGCGGTGCGGCCGGCGGCGTTTCAGGTGCGGTACTCACGCACCCACCATCGCCACAACGTTATCGCTCGGCATCGCGATATCCGCGTGTTCCTCGAGCGGCAAAAACCATAACAGCGCGCGATTGTTTGCACCGAGACGCTCCCGTGCTAGAGCGTTGACGTCCGCTGCTGACGTGGCTTGATACCGCGCGACTTGATCGTTCGCGATCGACGCGTCACCGAAATACGTCGCAAATCGTGAGAGTTGATCTGCGCGTTCGGCCGCCGACTGCAGACTGGTCACGAAGCTTGTTTCAATGAGCGCGCGCGCGCGCAAAATCTCGGCCTCCGTGACGCCATCGCGATGTAATAGATCTAGCTCTGCGATGACCGCCTCCTCTAGTTGATCAGGTGTGATATCTGGGTGCGCTGTGACATCGATCACGAAAAGGTCGCTGCCTTTCGCGAGGTCGTATGTAAATGCGGTGGCCTGCGACGCAACCCGTTGTCCGCGCACCAGCGATTGTTCCAGTCGACTACCGGTACGCAGCCCTAACACGGCGGCCGCCAAGCTTGCCGCGTAATATCCATCGGTTCCAAATACCGGTGTGCGACACGCAACAAACAGACGCGGCAATGCCACCGCATCGTGCACTACTTCGCGTAGGGTAGTACCAAAAACTGGTGTTACTGTCATGTCCCGAAGTGGGGGACGCGACGCACCGGAAACAATCGGACCGAAATACTCCGCTATTAGTCGCACAGCTTCAGTGCGCTCGAAATCCCCAGCAATCGTGAGCACCGCGTTGTTTGGGGTGTAGTACGTACTGAAGAAGTCGGCGACATCACTGAGTGACGCATCCGACAGGTGTTCCATCGACCCGATCAACGAGTGATGAAACGGGTGTCCCTCTGGAAAGCAAAGGGCGGGTAGTCGCTCCCACCACGTGCCGTACGGCTGATTGTCCACCGACCACCGTCGTTCGTTTTTCACAACGTCCCGTTGCGTATCCAACTTGACTTGCGTCAACGCTGGCAGCATGCGTCCCATCCGATCGGCTTCGAGCCAAAGGCCAATCGCCAACTGATTGGATGGAAGCGTTTCGAAATAGTTGGTCCGGTCGAGCCATGTGGAACCGTTCAAGGTGCCGCCTGCACGTTGGACGAGTTCGAAGTGCTCATTGGCGTCAACGTTCGCTGAGCCTTGAAAAAGCATATGTTCAAACAGGTGAGCAAAACCGGTCCGGTCCAGTCGCTCGTTGGCCGAGCCTACGTGGTACCAGAGATTCACTGCTACAATCGGCGCTGTGTGGTCTTCGGACAGCACCACATGCAGGCCATTGGGCAGGGTGTAACTATCAACAGGGATGCGCATTCTTCAATATTGGGGGTGGGGCTATGACTGCCGTAACCCCGTTGCGGAATTCTAAATACGACGCTTCTCGTTCAGCGCGCTACAGCTGCGTATCGCGGTCCGGAACGATCCGCCATCACCTCTCGACTTTGAAGGCCATGATCGTCTCGTCAGTTTCGCCCATGCGTCGCGTGCTGCTGTGCACCGTCACGTCGCTCACCCTTGTCGCGTGTAGTGGTGATGGTCCGCAAGTGCCAACGGTGTCGACGGCCAACATTGTCTCGGCGGTGCAGTCGACCGTTGCAACAGCCGTTGGTACGATTCCCATCGTCACGATAACGGACGCGAAAGGGCGCGCCATCAAGGGTGTGCTCGTGCATTGGCAGGTGAATGCCGGCGGCGGACGCGTGCTGAACGACACCGTGCGAACTACCGATATCGGCGTAGCCACGTCGGGTGGATGGACGCTCGGCACGACAGCTGGCACGCAAATTTTGCAAGCATTGGTTGACGGCATTGCGCCAGCAACGTTCACCGCAGAAGCAGCACCGGGACCGGCAACTCGTGTGACGCGGTTAAGCCCCGATGCGCAGCAAGCCACGGTAAATACGGCAGTAGCGGTGCCACCAACGGCGCGTGTTGAGGACGATTACGGCAATCCTGTACCAGGCGTCGCCGTCACGTTTACCGTGTCGAACGGCAGCGGCACAATTTCTGGCGCGCAAACCACATCGAATGCATCCGGTGTGGCCAGCGCCAGCGGATGGACGTTGGGTACCGTGAGCGGACAGCACTCTGCACGCGCAACGATCGCCAATGCCGCGCAAGCGGCGTTTTCAGCAATAGCAGTCGCCGGCGCTCCGGTCGATATCGTCAAGTTTATTGGCGACAATCAGGCGGGGTTGAGCAGTACGCCAGTTTCGACGCCTCCGGGCGTAAGAGTCACTGATGAATTTGGCAACGGTGTCGGCAACGTCCCAGTAACCTTTTTGCCAGGCGTGAATTCTGGCTCTGTTTCCGGCGGCGTTGTGCTTACGGATCCAGCAACGGGCACCGCCTTTGTGGGCAATTGGGTGTTAGGCACGAATGCCACACAGACATTAACCGCCAACAGCTCGC
>JANYFO010000215.1 GCA_025362635.1 Gemmatimonadaceae bacterium
ATCGGCTCACGAAGGTGCTGGCGGTTTCGTTACTGCCACCGTCAGGCATGCCGCAGAACGTCATCGGCGAAGGCGTGCGGTTCGCGCTGGTTTACAATCCGGGTGCGGCATTCGGCTTGTACCTGGGCGGGTATTCGCGCTGGATTTTTATGGCGCTCACTCTCGGTGCGCTTGTAATTCTATGGCGCTTGTATAAGCAAACGTCGCGCGATGATCTCTGGCGCGTGTTTGCGGTTTCGTTGGTGGCCGCCGGCGCGATTGGCAATCTCATTGATCGCGTTCAAACTGAACTCGGCGTTGTGGATTTTATCGATGTCGGTGTCGGCGTGCATCGCTGGCCAACGTTTAATGTGGCCGACATGGCCGTGAGCACCGGCGCCTTCTTGCTCGCGTGGGTGTTGTGGGGTGAAGACCGCAGGCAGCCAGTGGCGGCCGTTCCACCGGAGAAGCACGATGAGTAAAGCGCTGTCGTCGTCCGAGGTAATGGCGGGTGCGAAAACGCCGACGCCGTCAGCCACCGTTCCGTTTTGGTTGATCGTCATTGCCGTTACCGTGCTGGATTTTGTCACCAAAGCGGTCGCGGTGGAGCGACTGGCGCCGCGGCATATTCCCCACCGTGTATTTGGCGATTTCGTACGTTTCACCTTGGCATACAATCCCGGCGCGGCCTTCGGCATGCACTTGGGGTCGGCGTCTCGATGGATTTTTTCCATACTGAGTGTGGTGATTGTCGTTGTGCTCTTGCGATCCACCGCCGAGCTCACGCGTCTGTCGAAACTCGCAGCCATTGGTGTCCCAATCGTGATCGGCGGGGCGTTGGGCAATTTGTTGGATCGTATTCGGTTGCGCGAAGGGGTGGTCGACTTCATTGATGTCGGGGTAGGTGACGTTCGCTTTTGGACGTTCAACGTGGCCGACAGTGCGGTGACGGTAGGTGCAGTATGTCTTATCTTGGCGCTCTGGAGCCAAGAACGTGAGCAACGAACGTGACAGAAGCCGTCGCAACGACTGTTGAATTTGACGTCGCCGAAGCTGTGGGAGAACGACTCGATTTGATGGTCGCGCGACACTGCGAAACGTCGCGTACGCAGGCCGCGACACTGATCGCAAACGCGCTTGTCACCGTCAACGGCAAGCACCAGAAAGCTTCGTACCGCGGTGAGACGGGTGATCACGTGCGAGTGATTATTCCACCACCGCTGGGGCGCGACATCGAGCCGGAACAGATTCCACTCAGCATCGTGTACGAAGATGAGTCGCTTGTCGTGATCGATAAGCCTGCCGGCATGGTGGTGCATCCCGCGCCTGGCAATTGGTCCGGCACGTTGGTGAACGCGCTTATGGGACGCGGTGAGCCGTTGGCTGATGGTGGGGGCAATGATCGACCGGGGTTGGTGCATCGTCTCGATAAAGAGACCTCTGGGCTGCTCATTGTGGCCAAGACCGACTCGGCACATCGCACTTTAAGTGCGGCATTGAGTGCGCGTCGTATTGTCCGACGCTACGCGTTACTCAGCTGGGGGCATCTGAAAGAAGAAACATTGAAAGTGGACAAGCCCATCGATCGAGATCCGAAGGATCGGACGCGTATGGCGATTGTGCAAACGGGGAAGCCGGCGCGTACCGACTTTATGCGTCTCGCGCGCTTCGACGCCGTCGATCTGTTGCGCGCGCATTTGCACACCGGTCGTACCCATCAAATCCGCGTGCACTTGAATTCGGTGGGGCATCCGGTGGTTGGTGACGATACTTACGGAGGGGGCGGAGGACGGCGGCTCGCGGCGTTGCCGCCGAAGCGGTTCTTCCTGCATGCGGCGTGGTTGCGCTTTCGTCATCCAGTGACGGGTGAACAGCTCGACCTGCGAGCCCCCATGCCTGCCGACCTGCGAATTTCGATCGCAGCACTCGGTGGCATGCCGGAACTCGCCACCCAGGAAGATCCGCTCGATGTCTTTGGCTTCTATAACTACGACGAGACCCCCAAACCCGACATCGTCGACACAGACGACTAGCGCATCGCAATTCGACGAGGATGACGAGCAACAGCCGCGGAGCCTCGTCGTCAGCGTCGGAAATGTTCGGTATGGAATTCCGGTGGCGCAAGTGCGTGAAGTCGTCCGCCCGGAACGCATGACGCGCGTGCCTGGCGCGCCGACCACCGTTCGTGGCATCGTTAATGTGCGGGGTGCCATCGTCACGGTGCTGGACCTCGCCGCGCTCTTGTCGGGAGAGCGTGCCGTCACGGCGGGGTCGGTCGTCCTCCTTGAACACGGCACCCGATTCATCGGACTCGCCGTCGACGCGGTGCGGGATGTTCGAGTCGTGGACCTCGCGCTCGATACCGCGTTGGAATTGTCGACGCATGGCGACGTGGTCGTGCCACTAGATGCCGCCGCCCTGTGCGCGCAGCACCTGCTCTCTTCCGAGGAGATGGGACCGTGAGCCGAACTGTTTTGATTTGCGACGATGCGTTGTTCATGCGCACGATGGTTGGAGACATACTGCAGCAGGCCGGCTTCGAAGTGGTCGGCGAAGCGGAAACGGGCGTGCAAGCCGTAGAGAAGTACCGCTTGCTCCGGCCAGATCTCGTCACGATGGACATCGTGATGCCGGACATGGGCGGTATTGATGCGGTGCGCGAAATCACCAAATCCGATCCCTCCGCGCGCATCCTGATGTGCAGTGCAATGGGACAACAGGCGCTGGTGGTCGAAGCCATTCA
>JANYFO010000180.1 GCA_025362635.1 Gemmatimonadaceae bacterium
AACGGTGAATGCTGGCACCTATACCGTTGCCGCGCGCGCCACGGGATTCAGCAATGGCAGTCGCACCGTAGTCTCACTCGGTGCCGGTCGCGTGGCGTCATCGCAGAACGTGTTGCTCTCGCCGACGTCCAGCACGGGATCGTTGCGCATTGTGTTGACGTGGGGCGCACTGCCGCCAGACTTGGATTCGCACCTCACTGGTCCGAGTATAAATGGGACCAGCTTTTGGGTCTACTGGGCGTCACGCGGTTCGTGCACCACGTTCCCGTACGCGTGCCTCGACGTTGACGCGCAGCTCGGACGTGGTCCAGAAACGATTTCAATCGCGCAACGCACCGCCGGACGTTACGTGTACTCGGTACACAATTATTCGGCGGGCAACTTCCCAACCGACGTTGGACTGTCGAGCTCCGGCGCGCGCGTCGATGTGTACGGTGCGACGGGATTACTGCAGAGCTTCGCTGTGCCAGCGTTGCCAGGCACACTGTGGACGGTGTTTGATTGGGACGGCGTGACCATTCGTGCCATCAACACCATCAGCGGCCTAGCACCGCCCGCCTCCAGCGCTCCACCGGGTGCGTTACGAGCGGAACCTGCGATGTTGCCACCCAAGATTAAGCCGTAGCGCGCCTCGTAATGGCTAGCATCCGTACAGCGACGTATTGCGTGCAACGGAGTTGCGATCGGCAACGGACGTGGCAACACCGCGCGCACGGCTCAAGGTGTTGCATGCCCCCGCTCGATCGCCCGCAAGCTTTAACAAGTTGGCTTTCAACAAATACGCGCGCGCACTATCGGACGGCGTCTGCGCGCTTGGTAGCAACACATCAATGCGCGCGATTAAGACATTCGCATGCGCAGGGTCATCATGACCCTCGTCCGCTAAGAGCAACGCATCGAGTGCGTCGCGCACCACGTCGAGTCGCGCGCTCACTTCACCCGAATTCTCCACGTTACGCGTTGACTCGACCGTTGTATCAACTTTAAGTCGTCGGACAACCGGTGACGGTGATAAACTTGCGGTCGATTGCGTGCGCGTAACAGTCGCGACTGAGTCAACCACTGGCGCTGTCGCTGCACGAATGGTGCTGTCGCCAACAGGCAGCGGCACGACACCGCTGGCGATCGGCACCACCAAGGGTGCGCGATCTTTGCGCAGCACAACCAGCACTAACGCCGCAGCAACAAGCACAAGCACTCCAACGGTCGGCGCGATCCAGCGTGGCCGAGGTATCACGCCTTCGTCGTTGCGAGCACTCGCCGCAGGCACGACCCGCACACCACCACTCGGCAGCGGACGCGTGTTACCATCCGTCGCGTCACGCAGCGCGTCGGCGAATGCTGCGGCCGACGCGAAACGTCCACTTGGTTCGCGCGACAATACGCAATCAAACACCGACTGCAAGCCTACGGGCCACGCGCGCAAAGGTGCCACTTCGTCGAGCCGTAACGGTGTATCCATCAACACTGCGCTAAAACCGCGTTCTGGCGTTGGTGCGGCAAACGGTAACGTGTTGGTCAGCGCACGAAAGGCTAACAAGCCCAACGCAAATACATCCGAGCGACAATCAATCGTCGAACCAAGAAATTGTTCTGGACTCATATACTGCGGTGTGCCGGTAACAAATCCTGGTGAAGTCAGTGTGTCATCATTATCTGGACCGATGGCTTTCGCGATGCCAAAGTCCACAATTTTTGCGCATTCTTGGCCGTCGGCCATCGTCATCAGCAGCACGTTGTCCGGCTTGAGATCGCGATGCACAATATCCAATCGATGCGCGGCGCCGAGTCCGTCTGCAAGTTGCGTAATCAGCGACACCACGCGCGCGATCGGCAGCGCACCCTCCTGATCAAGCACCCACGAGAGTGTCGGTCCGGGGATGTACTCCATGGCAAGGTACGTCCCGCCACCAGCTAGCCGTCCGAAATCGAAGACCCGCGCCACATGCGGATTCTCAATGCGGCTTGTGCTACTGGCCTCGCGCGTAAACCGCGCGACCGCGGCCGGATCATTGGTGAGTCGAGCGTGGAGGACTTTGACGGCGACTTTTCGGGGAAGGTGGACG
>JANYFO010000279.1 GCA_025362635.1 Gemmatimonadaceae bacterium
CAGGTGCTTGGCAATTACAGACGTACGGACCAAACGGCGTCCAACCAAGCACTTCGGAGAGACGTGCGTACGCGTCGAGCGGTAGGTCAAGTCCGCCAAGCGATTTCGGCAAGAACGGTGACCACAATCCAAGTGCGCGCGCACGGATGCGAAGCTTCGCCAACGTGGGTTCGATGCTCGCCCACGAGCCCTGCATCAATGTTGGTTCGAGCGGCACCAGCTCGTCGCGAACAAACGTGCGCGCGGTCACGAGCAGTGCGTCGAGATCGGCTGACGTTATGGATCCACTGGTCATGTGAGATATCCGCCGTCCACCATGTACACACCACCAGTGCAGTACGACGCTGCGTCCGACGCCAGAAAGAGTGCGAGCCCTGCGACATCGTCCGGGGCACCAATGCGCCGAATGGGTTGATGCCCCAATACTTGATTCGCGATGTGCTCGTCTTGCCACAGCGCCTGACTGAATTTCGTCTTGATGAGCCCCGGACAGATCGCGTTGGCACGAATACCGTCAGCACCCCACTCCTGCGCCATGACTTTCGTGAGCGAAATGAGCGCAGCTTTACTCACACTATACAAGCCCAGTCCCGCTTCGGGGGACACACCGCCGATGCTTGCGATATTCACGATCGATCCGCCGCCCCGTTCCGCCATCACCGAGTGTGCCGCCCGACATAGTTCGAGCGGTCCTTTCACATTAACGCCAAAGATTTTCTCGAATGCATCATCGCTGGTCTGTTGCAGCGGACCGAAGATTGGATTGGTCGCCGCGTTGTTGATGATGATGTCGATACCAGCAAAATGGCGAACGGTGCGCGCCGCAAGTTCGTGCGCATCCGTCGACCTACCTAGGTGCGCAGGGAAACCAACAACAGTCAGTCCCTCGTCGCGCAACAACTTCACCGCGGCATCAACGTGCTCCACCTTTCGACTAGCAATGACCACCTTCGCGCCCGCGCGAGCGAGCGTCGTCGCGATGGCCAATCCGATGCCTCGCGTGCCTCCAGTGACGATGGCCACTTTGTCAGTGAGTCGCATACGCGCGATCGCATCCACGGCAGGTGGCACAAGGGCTTCGTGACTTGACACACGCACTCCGGGCGAAAAGACGGCAGTGACTACGACAAGGTGGCGCGTTCGATCACGATCGCACTATCGGTCAAGGCGCGTGACACGTCCGATGGGTGGCGCAACAATGCGCCCGTGCATCGACTCGAGGTGCTGCAATACCAAATCGGCCGTGCGCGGCCATGCGGTTGGCGATGCCTCAAGCGTGCTGCACGCCGCTGCCGCTTCAGGAATGTTGTATCCGTCGCCAGCGCGACACGCCGGATAGCTCACGAACGTCACGCGCACGGTCTCCGTGGGCGTGATCACACGGCCATCATCGCGCGTGAGCTCACCAACAAGTCGTGCGCCCGTTGGCTTACGCGCATCAAAGGCGAAGTGGACGCCGCTCACTTGTGGATACGGCCCGTTGGCAAGACTGCCCACGCTCACGCCGTGCTCTAATAAAGCGCGTAACCGAGCACCGGTAAGCGCAAACGTCAGCGCGCGTGTTTCATCGGCAAACAAGAAGATGCCTTCAATCATGTGCCGAGTAATGGGGCCAGCGGCCATCACGTCGTCGAAGCGTAGCGCGCCTGAATTAATCATCGCCACGTCCGAATTCGATCCGATGCGCATCGCATCGACAATCATGTTGCCAAACGGACTCTCGCGTTTCGAGATCGAATCGATCGCATTGATGAGTACAGGCGCGAAGCCCAAGACACGATCTGGCCCAATTCGTCGTATCAACGTGTCCCGCCACGCCTGAACCACAACGCGCGTTTTTGGCTCATCGATCATACCGGCTTCAATGCGGAACAGTGTGTCCTGTACGCGCCACCGATTACCAACACGCGTAAACGTGACCAGTGCCGCCGTGCGTGCATTCGACATCGCCTTGATCAGCAGCCGTCCGTCATACTCAAAACGTCGACCGTTATGATCGTGTCCGCCGAGAATCGCGCTGACTCGCGGTTCGTGGATGAGCGTCGCTGTGTCCTCAAACATGTTGCGGTGTGTGAGTGCAACAATGAGGTCGGCGCCGACACCTTGCAGCGTGTCCGCGAGCGCCGTCGTTGCAATATCAGCATCACGACACTTTACGTACGCTGGGTAATCACGCATCACCGTCGTGCCAAAAATGCCAACGCGCACACCGTTCACCCGGAGCGTATCCCACCCACGCACGCCAGGAAACGCGCGACCGGTGGCCTCGCCGCAGTTGCCAGACTGCCAGCGAAAATGCGATTCCGCGATGCGCGCGAGGAGCATCGTTCGCGAGCCATCAAACTCGTGATTGCCCAGCACCGCCACATCAAGTCGCGCTGCGTTCAATCCGTCCACCATCTGTGCACCACCGTACCACTTCCCCAGCACACTGGGCGACAGAAAATCTCCCGCCAAGACAAAGAGCAGCGGCGCTTTGGTGACACGCTCAATCGAATCGCGCAGATGCGCCACGCGCGCCAACCCGCCACGGCCGTCGCGCAACGTATCAATCACGTATACGTCGTTCACCAACAACATGCGCACTACCGTGCCGCTTTTGACGCCGCGCGCAGCGGAAGCGCTTCCCGCACGCGGAACGCCGCGCGCGCATCCGATAGCGCCAAGCACGAGCACACCGACTGCAACGAGGACGCGCGCAGCACTTCGCAATTGCCTATCCCCTCGCGCCGATCGTTCGTGAAAACATTTATCCAACGGCCGCGAGTCGATCGGCGACCGAGGTAATGTGCCCCGTCAACACCCACCACTCCTGCAGCAACAGCACAAAGGGGCCCACTCCTAACGGCGGCATCGCGAAATAGCCGTTCGCCATCTCTCCGGCTGCGTCAAACTGTATCATCCGCTGATCCTCCCGGATTCGCTAACGGATCGTCACCACGAATCGCAAAGATACGCGCCACCGCATCGCCAATCTTGTTATTCGGAGTGCTCGCGCCTGCCGTAATGCCCACGCGCAGCGCACCAACAAGTGGTAACCAGTTTTCGCGCGTTGTCTCGGTGTGATGCGGTCCGATCAAGCGATAGCGCACGCTATTCGTGGCGACAGCAATCTCGTCTGGATCGGCAATGTGATACGTCAGCACTTGCTCGGCGCAGAGCGCCGCCAGCGAGATCGTGTTACTCGAGTTGTAGCCGCCTACCACCACCATCAAGTCGAGCGGCTCCCGCAACAGTTCGACCACCGCATCTTGTCGGTCTTGCGTGGCGCTGCAGATGGTATCGAATGTGCGAAAGTGCTCGGACCGGTGCGCCTCGCCATAGGCGTGCGTCATGGCCGCTCCGACCGCCGCGCCAATGGCCAACGACTCCCTCGCCAACATGGTCGTTTGATTCGCCACACCGATGCGATCCAAATGCACATCAGGATCAAATCCATCCGATGCGCCCTTCGCAAATCGCTCCAAAAATGCGTCACGTGACAATGCCGGTTCGTCTGGAATTTTCCCCGCGCGCGCCGCGATGTAGTGCATTACCAAGTCAGCTTCGGCCATGTCGCGCACCACGAGGTACTGGCCGCCCGGATATTTCTCCACTTGTGAGGCTGTGGCGCGCGTTTCCTCGTGATAGTACTTGCCGTGAATGAGTGATGTAAAGCCATCGCGCGCGTACACCTCGACACGCTTCCACACATTGAGCACGGAGCCACACGTGGTGTCCACCACAACACAGCCCAGCTCGCGCAGCGTCTGAAAATCTTGCATGGTTACGCCAAACGCCGGCAAAATCACGACATCTTCCGCTCGTACCTGCGCGTAGTCAAAGCCTTTGCCACTGGCCGCGAGAAAGACTACGCCCATCTCGCGTAATTTCGCATTCACATGCGGATTGTGAATGATTTCGCCAGCAAGAAAAATTCGACGTTCCGGAAATTTTCGACGCGTTTGATACGCATAGTCGACCGCCCGTTCGACGCCGTAACAAAAACCAAATTCCTTCGCGAGCCGCACAGTGGTGTCGCCCGCCGTGAGCGTGTACTCCAGCGTGCGCAGCAAATCGACAAGATGTCCGGTGTAATCGGCCGCGAGCGTATCCTGGACTTCTGCCTTAAGGCCGAACCCCTTACGCACATAAGTCAATGCCGGCGCAATCGCCGAGTTCTCGGGAGTCAAAGCAGGTTCCGCCATAGAGTGAATCTAGCGAGAATGAGCGGGGGGAGGAGAAATCGACCGCGCCTCCGCTACCGAGCAAAGATACGGAGCCAGCGCTGTCCGAAATTCCGCCGGGAGCGCGCGCTTTTCAAACGTTGCCGCGTTCACGCACACCACCACCATCGCCGCGGCGGCGATCAGTACATCGCGCTCGGTCAAACGCACATCCACGTTCAAGGTTGCCGACGTGTCGCCAAGTCGCGTTACGTATGTCACTAAGGTGAGGGCGTCGTCGATGCGGGCCGGTGCGAAGTAGTCAATACTCAGATGACGACGCGGCATCCACACGGTCGGCGCATCAAACGCCTCCTTAAACGAAAGTCCTGCATCGCGCATCAGCTCCTGCTCGGCCACTTCAACGAGTCTCGTGAAGGCGCTAAAGCGCATAATGCTCACCAAGTCCACGTCGGCCCAGCGCACGCGGTCTTGCATGAAAAACGGCTGGGAAGCGATCATATGTCACGAGACATGAAGAGTGAGCGAGTTCCGAGTCGTGCATCACGGCCCGCGATGTGCAAGCTATGGTGGGGACGGTGCGTCAGGGTTTCCCTGCTGGTGAAGTTTTTGTCTTGAACCCAGGACTCTTGGCTATGTATCACACACTGCTTGTGCCGCTCGACGGCTCGCGTTTTAGCGCGCATGCCCTGCCGATTGCGGTGGAGATTGCTCGTCGCACGGGCGCTGTGCTGCATCTCGCATTCGTGCTCGACCCAAGTACGTACATTCCGTTCGTACCTGGTGAAGTCACGATTCCCGTATACGACGCTGGTCTGCTGAAGGAACAGCGCGACCGCGATCAGGCCGTGTTGGATGCCGAGGTGGCCGCGATCACGGCGCAGGGTATCCGCGCCACGGGACATCTCGTCGAAGGCATTGTAGCCGAGGTGCTTGCCGAGCTAGCGGGCTCACTGAACGTCGATCTGACGGTGATGTCCACGCATGGTCGCGGCGGATTTACCCGACTTCGACTCGGCAGCGTCGCCGCCGCGTATCTGACGCGCGCGACTGCGCCAATTTTGCTCGTCCGCAGCGCCGATGAGGTCATCCCGCCACCGCTCCCGGCGGGGACGCTGCTCTGCGCGCTCGACGCGTCACCGTTCGCCGAAGGCATCGTTTCGCACGCCACTGCGTTCGCCGCGGTTCTGCAGATGCGGGTTGCCCTCGTGTCCGTGGCAATTCCACAAGCGATACCGATGGCCCCATTTGGCACAGAAATGCTGGCGGACGGCGACGCCCTGGATGACGAGGAAGCGCGACTTGCCAGCTATCTCACCGACATGCTGCCACGCTGTCCCGTGGGCACCACCATTCGTGTTCGTACGGGTGTCACTGCCGCGCGTTCAATTCTCGATGAAGCCGAAGCAATGCACGCCGGCGCCATTGCGATCGCGACGCACGGTCGTGGCGGCATTGTACGCTTGATGATCGGCAGCGTCGCCGATGAATTGCTGCGTCATTCGCCGGTGCCGATGTTGGTCTATCGTCCCGACGAATCGGCGAAGTAGTCGGACGCAAGCCACGGTGCAAATGCGTACGTCACCAGCGTTTCGTACGCACGTTGTCGATCAATCAAGCCCGCGGTGAGAATGCCAACTGCGCCACGCCCGTGCTTCGTGCCAACGGTGTTCGCAACCGCGTCCATCGCATAACCCAGCTCTTCGCCGGCGCGAATGCGCGATGCCACGCTCTCTGGGAGTGGCATCGCGAGTGAGCCACCCACGCCGCGCACGCCGTCTCGATCAACCACCACGGCCCACGCGCAAGTACGCATCTGGCCGTTTGCGAGCACCACCACGCCCCCTTCGAGGCCAACCGCAAGCGTGGCGTCACTTAGCGCGAGCGCAGATCGGGCGCGTGTCTCAGCGCCAAGTTGCGTTTCCTCATCACCCATCGGTTGTGCGGCGACACCGCTCTCGACAGCAAGTCCGCTCACTTGCACGTTTTGTAGAAATCGCGCGAGCACCGCACGCACGGCAGCGAGTTTGACAGGATTGGACGACCCAACAACGACTCGAGAAAACGCGTGTGTGATCATGGCGTCGTGTGGCGGAGAAAATGCGATCAGAGTAATCTGCACGGCCTGCTTGCTCGCAGCCACGTATCCGGCTAACGTAGCGTTTCGCCATGCCCGTCTCCTCAGCAGCAGGCCAGCGGGCCGACGAGCCCGAGCACCCGGTAAGCCCCCTGCCGCTGCCGATCAGCGCGCGGCTCTGGCTAGCCTTCGTCAATACCGATTCCGCCGCGCAAGCATCGCGCGGAGACTTGTTGCGTACCTTCGACGCTCTGCTCTCTTGGCTGCACACCGAAGGCACGCTCGACGAAGAGCGAACGTCCGGCATTCGCCGTCGCGCGCTGCTGCAGCCAGCAGCTGCAGCAGCCGCGTTGGTGGATGCGCGCCGCGTACGGGCGGCCTTGCGCCTGCTCGCCGAACGTGGCGCCACGTCCGAACGCGTACGCGACGAGACCATCGTCGAGATCAATCGCGTATTGGGGCGGAGCGCAGGGACGCGTCGACTTGATCGATTGTCCAACGGCACGTATGTGCGAACATTCGTGCCCACGGGAGACGCGTTTATGGGACTTATGATACCCGTGGTGGAAGCGGCCGCCGATTCACTCGCCGCTGATGAACTCGGACGCATCCGTCGCTGCGCCGACCCCCGTTGTCATCGCGTGCTAGTCGACACCACGAAAAACGGACGGCGCCGCTGGTGTGACATGGGCACATGTGGCAACCGCGCGAAAGCAGCTCGCCATCGCGCCAAGGATACGTTGCGCGCCAACGCAGTGCCGTCTCGCGAACCGCGCGCCGGTTAGTGGACACTCCGCACACGCCGTACACGCCACCAAGCTCACGCACGCCGACACAACCGGTGGATCGCGTTGACTCCGCAACGGACCTCACCCTAGAACGCGGCTTCGTCGCCTCGCTGCGTTGGCTCGTGTCCGAAGGGGACGCACGCGGTGTTCGCCGCATCGCCGTCGAACTGCGAGCACTTCGCGAAGCGCTCGCGACACTTGATGAAACGCGCGCCGCGCGCGACGACTACGCGATTCGCGCCAACGAACTCGATCGGGAATTACAAGCTGCAATGGCGATGCTCGGACCCGGAACAGCAATAAACGGCAACGGCTCATTAGTGCAACGATTGGCAAAACTCCGCGAACGCCTCGCTGAAGACACTGCGTCGCGACGCCAACTTGCGATTGAACGCGATGCATGGCGAGCTATGTGCACGTTGCTCACGCAGACGCGCGCACGCGTGCACGAACTGCTCGAAGAAACAGAGAGAGAACGGGACGATCTGTCGACCGCGCTGAACGTCATGCGCGCACGTGTCAACGAACTCGCCCTCCTGCACGACGACGCATCGCGCAATGCAAGCCTCACACGCGCTGAACTCGGCGCGCTGCGTGAACGTCTGGGTCGGTGGAGCGGAACCGTCGAGCGCGCGTTACACGAAATGGCGATCGCAGCAGGCACACTTGCCCGCCACGATCCACCTACGCCGTAGCGACCGCTATCGTCGAAGCGCTTGACGGTGTGAGTGCGGCACGAACCACGGATTCTTTGAGGTAACCCATTTCCACAGCGTAGCCCGCAAGCTTGCGCTGCAACAAGCGACGACCGCGAAACAATCGCGACTTGACAGTGCCTTCTGGTACGCCGAGTACATCGGCGATCTCCGCGTACCGCAACCCCTGCAGATCGCTCAGCACTACCGCCGAACGATATTCCTCTGGCAGAGCACGAATCGCACGCGTGATTTCGTCGTCGAGAAAGGAATCGTAAAAACGACCCTCCGGATCGACTTCGCCAACCGCTTCGAAGAGTGCCCAGCCTTCTGTGTCTTCGGGTTGCTGCACTTCGCGCGCGTCGATGCGACGCTTACGGCTCACGAAGACATGATAGAGGATGGTGAACAGCCAGGCGCGAATGTTGGTGCCAAGATGGTACTGCTCCCATCGCTCGAGCGCTCTTAGCACCGTGTCCGACACCAAATCTTCCGCATCGTCGCGTGACCGCGCCAATTTTAGTGCAAACGAGTACATCGCGTCGAGATGCACTAACGCCTCGACCTCAAATTGAGCCCGGCGCACACCACGATCGGCCGGCGTGGTGTCCTGCTGCACCACGGCATGCCGTAGCGCCACTTCGTTCGTTCTAACCATCATCTCTCCTTGCTGCTATTCAAATGTGCGCACAACGGGTACCACCAGCGCATCACGGCCGTGCATCGCGATGAACCGTTTCAGATCGAACGCGATGCCTTCCAGCACCGCCATGTCACGCTTGACCCGCGTCATAAGGACCGCGCCTTCCAACGCGGCGATGATAAAGCGGGAAAGACGCACCGCATCGACATCGTCCTGCAACTGCGGCCGTGCTTCCCACAATAACGACCGAATTTGACTGGCCCAGCGTTCAAAGACGGCTTCAATTCGCACGCGAAATCCTTCGTGCGCGTCCGCTAATTCGGCCGCCAAATTACCAAACGGAGATCCCCGGCGGCCACCACTTTCTGCCTGCAACGCAACGACAGAATCAATGAAGAGATTCAATCGCTCCAGCGGGTCGATCATCGGCTCGCGCAAAACAGCCAAGCCTCGCTCCGAAAATCGTTCAAACTGCCGATTCAACACCTCATAGCCCAGTTCGTCTTTGGACTTGAAGTAATGATAGAAGTGGCTTTTACCACTGAGCTTCGCAGCCTTGATCACGTCATCCACGGAGGTGGACGTGAAACCGTGCTCCGCGATCAACACGGCAGCGGCATCAAGGATTTGCGATCGGCGATCAGACATGTCAATATAATAGGACCGTACGGTCCTAAAAGCAACCCCACATTATTTTTTAATGTAAGTCCTTAAAAATCATCATGTTATACGTCAGCAATCAGCACGAGGAACGGAGCGACCAACACGAATAAATTAAAAAAGTAGGACCGGTCAGTCTTCTTGGATTAACGGCGTTTCTTTTTGCCACCGGCCCCGCGACCACGGCCGCCCGATCCTCCGGCACGACCACTGGGTTCACCACGCTTGCCGTGTCGACTTGGTTCGCCGCGTACGTGGCGCACGTCGCGCTCACGACGACGCCCACCCTCTTCATCGCGACGAACCGCTGGTGTCGCGTGACGCTCATCGTCCGTAAACGGCAGATCAAGTTTCTCCTGCAACGTCGCCAGATCATTCGCACGCACAGAACCACGCTGACCGCGCGGCACGACATATCGCACCGGACGATCAAGCGCCGGCACCTCTTCCTGCACCATCGTTCGCGCCAATTTTTCGGGGAGACGCAGACGGACCACAGGCTGCGAGCCACGTTCGTGTTCTTCAACATCGTATTCCAGCGCTACGGTGCGATCACGAATTTCAACAGCACCCGGTAGCGCACGCGCCTCCGCCAACTGCGCATCCGACACAAACGCGCGGCGATCAAGTTTGAGTGGCAGCGCACGAATCGTTTCCCAATCATTTGCGTCACCAAAAGCGTGCGCATACCACGAGGCCAGTTCGGCTTGCCCAAAACGGGGCGTAACACCACCCAAGCGTCGCCACACTTCGCGAATTTCTTCCACTACTGGTTGATTGCGACGCACGGCTTGATGCCGCAATTCACCACGTGCTGCACCATCAGCCAGCAATCGTCGCGCTGCGTCGGCTAACTCCGCCGGAAACTCCGCGAGCGGCTCACTCTCCCGCGACAACTCAAAGCCGTAGTACGTCACACGACGCCGAAGCAACACAGGCGAATGCTTGCGCTCCACATCCAACGCTAGTTCCGCCGCATGACGCTCCGCGTATTGCTTGATCAAATCAATCGGAAGCTGCGTGCCCTCAATGCCGGCACGCGCAACACCTTGTCGATCGGCGAAATAGCGCAATGTGCCCGCCACCGCACCCCAACTTCCACACACACTGGTCTTCGAGACGCGCGCCTCGTGCCCTTCAGCCGTCTGTTCTTCAATGACCAAGTCAAACGGCATGAAACGCGCAAGCAAATCCGCAAATCGTCGGAGCGTAGTTTCACGCGCAAGTGGCAACGACGTGGGCAACGGCAGACCAACGCTGCGGTACACACTCGCCATCGC
>JANYFO010000280.1 GCA_025362635.1 Gemmatimonadaceae bacterium
GTCTCACCATTCGGCGTCTGCAACTGAAAAAACCCTTCGCCTTCAATCGCGATATCGAGGTTGCGTCCTGTCTGTTCGATCGGACCTTGCTCGTGCAAGCGCTGCACGCCGGCTAGTCGCGTACCACGTCCAACTTGAATGGCGGGTGCGGTCTGTGCATTCGGATCGCCGAGCACCTGCTGTCCCTGAATGGTCTGATACAGCAAATCTTCAAAGTGCGCGCGACTGCGCTTAAATCCAGGCGTGTTGACGTTGGCCAGATTATTCGAAATGACTTCGGTGCGAGTCTGCTGCGCCATCATGCCGCTCGCGGCGGCGCGAAGTGCCGGATCCATATGATTGCTCTTGGTGAGGTTAAGCGGGCTTGGCGAGTTCGGTGACGGCGATACCGCGCGCGGAATCAATCGTCGACAGGGTTTTCTGTGCGGCGCCGTAGCGATGCAGCACTTCGAGCATCGCAGTCATCGCAGACATCGTGTTCACGTTCGACTCTTCGATGTACCCCTGCTTGACGTGACGTTCTTCGGGTGGAATAGCCGCGCGGCTCGCATCGGGTACGAATTGCGTTCCGCCTTCGTGTTGCAGTTGCGTGCCATCAGCAACGCGTTCCAAGCGGAGGCGTTGCACCATCTTGCCGTCAACTTTGATCATGCCGGTACTGTCGACTTCGATCGTTCCATTTGGGAGCACCACTGGTCCGTTTTCGCCGAGCACCGGATTTTCGTGATCGTCAACGAGCTTGTGCTCACCGTCGATATGAAAGCTGCCGTTGCGCACGAGACGTTCTCCCGCCGGCGTTTGGGTGACGAAGTAACCAGTGCCCTCCACCGCGAGATCGAGTGAGTTGCGCGTCTCGGTGAGTGAACCTGGCGTTACGTCCAACGCGGTATCCGTTGTCGCCAACGCGTTGCCAATAATCCGTGCAAATGTGGTTTCGCCCTTGAACCCACGCGTGGAAGCGTTGGCAAGGTTGTTGGTGAGTACCTGCTGTTTGCGCTCCAACATCTGGAGCGTGGCGGCGGCACTCGTCATACCGTTCAGTCGAACCGGATCAGGCATCGGACACTCGGGAAAATGTGCAGGAACTCATTGGTGGAAAAAGCAACGGTCGGGCCACAAAGGCCCGACCGCGGAAGTATTCTGTAAGTTGTTGTGGTACAATCAGTTATCTGGACCCATCGCTCGCTGAATACAAAAGCAAGACAACGATCTACTCGGCAAATTGTGCCGATGGCGGCTGGAGCTGCCGTGGCACGGTAGATATCGCCAACAGCAACGCGATCGCGTCCACCGCCAGCCCAGTGCGCCACGAGATTTCACTCGGCGACGTTCCAGAGGCCGCCAATGCTTGCACGGCGCGCGGGGTCCGATCGGGACGTCGCTCAACGCGCAGCGGCTGCGTGTCGCGTCGCAATTGCACCGTCGCGCGCTTCCGTATCCGGATGACGCAGACCATCGCCACGATGGCAAGGAGCGCGACAAGCGCAGGCAAGGCAAAACGAAACGTCATATTGCCCGCGTTGAACGCGCCGCTCAGCGACGTCGGAAGCCGCATCGGTGGTCCGACCAAATGCGGCAGTGCAACGTGCGGCATGACGATTGTCGGCATCGACACATGCCATCCCGCCTGTGCAACGTGCGAGACGGCTGGAGCAACGATCAACGCACCGGCCGCGGTCCCGGCAATCGTAACACCAATGGCCAGTGCCGCCACCAGCACACTTTGCTTCAGCACGCCTACGGCACCGCCTTTCGATGTGCGTACCACGCTCACGCCACTCGCTCGCGTAACGGCTTCAGATCAACACGCAACTTGCTCAAGGCTTTTGATCGGATTTGTGAAACGCGCGACTCGGTGAGCTCCAGCACTTTGGCGATTTCGTGCAGCTTGAGCTCTTCGAAGTAATACAGCGACAGCACCACACGCTCCTGATCTTTCAATCGCAAAATCGCATGTTTGAGATGTGCAACTTCCTGTTCGTGTGTGAGACTGTCCTCGATTTCCGATTCTTCGCAACTCGGCAGCATGTCGGCCGGCGTCGGCGCGTTGTTTTCGCGATCACCTGGCGCACGATCCAACGGCATGTGATGTGCGCCTTCGACGTCCGCCTGCCAGCGCCACAGCGTATCCATGTCAATTCCCAGCTGCTCAGCCAACTGCCGATCTTCGGGGGCGCGTCCATGCATGCGCATCCATGCTTCGCGCGCGGCCGACATGTCGCGCGTTTTGCGACGAATCGAACGCGGCACGTGATCTTGCTTGCGCAGTTCGTCCAGGATCGCGCCGCGAATGCGCGGTGCTGCAAACGTACTAAAGGCGAGACCGCGTGACGCATCAAAACCTTCTAGCGCGGTCATCAGGCCAATCGTTCCGGCGCTCACCAATTCATCGAAGTCGGCGCGAACTGCCAACGTGCGCGACACTTGACGCGCGACATGATGGACGAGACCCAAGTGATCTTCGAGCAGGCGATCACGGGCGGACTGATTGCCTGCGTGGTACGACTGCCAGAGCTGTGTGGTCATGGCGGGAGATCCTTGGAGTGTGGCGAGGGACACGGTCAGGTACCTGAGCGGGAGAGAGAGGCGCCGGCGAGCACGCGCATCACGACGTCGTGAGCGGCAATAGCTGCGGGCGAACCGGCGACGGCATCGGGGAAAGACATCCCCGAACGAAGCGCCGCATCGAGCGTCGGATCGGTGGGCACAGCACCAGCAAAACGCAGTGCAGTTCCGAGAAACTGGCGAGCTCCGGCATCGATGACGTCGAAGCAATGCGCCGCTTCGACTCCCTCATGCCGATTGACGAGTACATCCAGCGAAAGGGCACCCGCGCGCATACGTGCCGCCTTACACAACGCGAACGTTGCGGCGAGTGCGATCGGATCACTTCCGGCCGTGATGGTGAGCAGACGTTCATTCGCGTGCGGCGTGATCGATGCCAACAGCGTATCGACCCGCGATCCGCAGTCGATGACGACAAGATCCATGTGTTCGGCCAACGTACTTACGCGACGCATGCACGCTTTTCGTTCGGCGGCCGTCACCAGCGACGGTGCACTCTGTTCCACGCGCGCCGCACCACCGGCAACACACGTGAGCGTCGTGCTCAGTCGGAGTGCGATATCCATCGGCTGCACGCGACCACCACGTAAATCCTGCCAGCTCGCGCGTGCTTTGACACCGAGCAACATCGCGATTGGTCCAACAAGATCATCCGCGTCTACGAGTAGCACGCGATAGCCATCGCCGGCCGCAGCAACAGCGAGGAGCGTGGCAATCAGCGATGTGCCACTCCCACCACGAC
Organism: Gemmatimonadaceae bacterium; assembly: GCA_025362635.1. GTDB lineage: Bacteria > Gemmatimonadota > Gemmatimonadetes > Gemmatimonadales > Gemmatimonadaceae > Gemmatimonas. The sequence continues at coordinate 3,308 of JANYFO010000280.1, forward strand.
CACTCGCGCATAACAGCGTTGGAACGCCGCGCTCATTGGCGGGATGACGTGCATCGCGTGCGTGGCCACGGTTCGCGTCGCGCAACAGCGCATCGATTTGCGACCCACTGCGATTGGAGGACAGGACGGGTACCGTCATGCGGGCCTCCAGTCGTCTTCCGCATCTGCCGGCAATCCGTACGCGCGCAAAATGCGTTGCACACCGGGCTTGAGGTCCGCAGGCACGTCCTGCCCATCGCTGACCCAACGTGTGGGCATGTCCAGCGAGAGTGCGAGGTCGGCCACACCCGATTCGCGCGGTACTTCATCAACCTTCGACAGTAACAAATGCGTCGCACCGCGATGCGCTTTCGTTGCGCTGTATGCGCGACCGATATCCATCGCGAGATCGGCGCGCACCGTTGCGGGCATGACGAGATGCACTTCATCTGGGGCGAGTTCGTCGAGCAACGTCCGCCAGCGTTCCGTCAGTTCGGCCGACGCGGGACTACGCCCGGGCGTGTCGATGATCACCACATCACACGACGCGAGTCTCTTCATTGCTGCGGGAATGTCGCGCGCATCAAACACCACCTCAAACGGCACATCGGCGAGTTCTGCATACGTCGCCAACTGCTCCATGCCGCCGACGCGATAGGTGTCGAGCGTGAGCAGCCCAGGTCGTGCAGCGCCAAACATGCCGCGACGTACGGCCAATTTTGCGGCGGTTGTTGTTTTGCCCGCACCTGTTGGCCCCACCAGCGCAATGCGATAGGGCGCTCCATCGGCCGCGCGCATGTTGCGCGGAAACGGACGCGGTTCGAGCTGCGTGCGTACTCGCTCAATCACTGACGATGGCGCGGCCAGCACTTCGACCATCGAGACGCCACCTTCACGTACCATGCGTGTGTGCAAGATCATTACATCATCACCCAACGTGCGGCGGGCACGATCAGCGACATGCGAAATGTCTGCTCCACGAATGCGTTCAAGAGGCATATGATCCTGCGTATTGCGTTGCAGCATGCTGCATTTCCCAAGTGGCCACGCTACTGAGCGTGATAGACGGCGGCAGTTCGGCCAGCGAGATTACCGGCAAACTTGGCAGGACGGGCTCGATCAAACGACGCACGCCAATGCGCAATGACGGCGGCGTGATGAGGGGCAATGGGCGTCCGTCAATGGCATAGGTGGTTGCCATGTGATTGAGGTCGCGAAGCATCGTTGCCAGCGAATCAGGCGTAAGCATCGGCGCGTTTGGTTGCGCACCGCGGGGAGAGAAGAGGCCGATAAGCGCCGACTCAAGCTTCGCGCCAATCGTGATGCCGCGAACGAGTCCGCTTTGATCAGCAAAGAGGCGCGCGATGACGTTGGTGAGCGACTTGCGCACGATTTCTGTAAGTGCTTCTGGATCTTTCGTAGTCTCTGCGCCATCGCCGATCGCTTCGAGAATCGTGACGAGATCGCGAATGGGCACGCGCTCACGCAGCAACCGCTGCAGGACGCGATGCAACACGCTGAGCGACACTTTGCCCGGAATAATTTCTTCCACAAGCGCGGGATGTGTTTTCTTGAGCGTCTCCACCATTTCTTGCACTTCTTGACGACCAAGCAAATCTGCCGCGCTTGACTTAAGCGTCTCTAACAGATGGGTCGCAATTACGGTCGTCGGTTCAACCACGACGTAGCCAAGAGCTTCCGCTTCGGTGCGACGCGACATGGCCACCCAACGCGCGGGCATGCCGAACGACGGGTCGATCGTTTCCATCCCGTCGATCTCTGCGACAACGCCACCAGTGTTCAACGCCATCATGAACCGTGGCAACACTTCCGCGCGTGCGACTTCGGAACCACGCAACTTGATGACATACTCGTTGGCAGGCAGACGGATGTCGTCGCGAATACGAATCGGCGGTACGAGAATGCCGAGTTCCAGTGCTGCTTGTTTGCGCAGGAGTGAAATGCGCTCAAGCAAATCACCACCTTGTCCTTCGTCGACTAACGGAATGAGTGCATAGCCCACTTCAAGTTCGATCGGATCAAGCTGCAACAGATCGCGCATCGGGTCCGCTGGTGCCGGGGCTTCGGCAATCGGCGCGTCCGACACTAACGCGAGCGCATTGCGACGTGCTTCATTTTTCCCAGCAGATCTCGCAAGAAATGCCGCGCCAATACCAAGCGAGAGAAACGGAAACATCGGCAGCCCCGGCACGAGCGCGAACGACGACAGCACACCTGCCGCCATCCACATCGCGCGCGGATGTCCACCCAATTGGCGGCTCAACACCACGCCAATGCGATCCGTGCCTGTGGCGCTGGTGACCATCAAACCGGCAGCCGTACTGATAATCAGCGCTGGTACTTGCGAGACAAGACCATCACCAACGGTGAGCAGTGTGTAGGTGCTGGCCGCCTTGGTAATGTCCATGCCCTTCTGCACAACCCCAATGAAAATGCCGCCCAAAATGTTGATCGCCACCACGAGCAGACCGAGAACGGCGTCACCTTTGACGTATTTGGATGCACCGTCCATCGCGCCGTAAAAATCCGCGGTGCGGGAGATTTCATTACGGCGCGAACGCGCTTCCTTTTCGTCGATCAGTCCTGCCGAGAGGTCGGCGTCGATGGCCATTTGCTTGCCTGGCATCGCGTCCAAGGTGAAACGCGCTCCCACTTCAGCGATACGACCAGCACCCTTGGTGATGACGATAAAGTTGATGCCGATCAACAACAGGAAAATGACGATACCAACCGCGTAGTTGCCACCAATCACGAACTGTCCAAACGCTTCGATCACTTTCCCAGCGTGGCCATGCGTGAGAATCAACCGCGTGGACGAAACGTTGAGACCAATACGAAACAGTGTCAGTAGCAAAAGCAGCGCCGGGAAGCTGCTGAAGTCGAGCGGATTGGTCGTGTACAACGCGACGAGCAACACCACGAGTGACAGACCGATGCTTGCCGCGAGACAGAGGTCAAGCAGCACGGGCGGCAGCGGAACAACAATCAACGCCAGAATGAGTACGACGGACAGCGCGAGTGCCGCTTCAGCGCGCTTGCGCGAGCTCGCACTCTCAAACGGAATGGACGACGCGGTGGAGGTCATGCGGCCACCGTTCCACGCCAGCGTGCGCCATAACGTTCACGTTGCTTTAGCACGAACGCCAACACTTCGGCCACGGCGAGGTACATCTCGACGGGAATGACTGTGCCTACTTTTGCTGATGCGATGAGTGCGCGTGCCAACGGGATATTTTCAATGACGGGCACACCATGCTGAAAAGCGAGTTCTTTAATACGGAGTGCGATTTTGCGTTGTCCGAGTGCGACCACGTACGGCGCTGGTGCAATACTCGGATCGTATTTAATGGCGATGGCGATGTGAATCGGATTTACAATCACCACATCGGCTTTGGGCACGGCCGCAAACATCTGACGTCGAATACGTTCTCGCCCAATCGCGCGTCGACGACCCTTCATGCCCTGATCGCCCTCCTGCGCTTTGCTCTCTTCTTTCACTTCATTCTTCGTCATGCGCAGGCTTTGTGTTGTACTAAAGCGCTGCCACGCATAGTCGGCACCAGCGAGCGCGAGAAACATCAACCCCGCATTGCGCAACAGCGCCAAGCAATACTTCTGTATGACGGCGAGTAACGCAGTCGGAGTTTGCAGCGCCAGCCCTTGAATGTCGGGCCATGCATCGCTGAGCGTGGCGTACACGGCCCAACTGACGATGCTCATTTTGAGCAGTGCTTTCGCCAGCTCAACGAGTGACTGTTTGCCAAGCAGTCGTTTGAGATTGTTCATCGGATTGAGCTTGGCCCACTTGGGTTCAAGCCCTTTGGTCGAAATCATGAAGCCGGTTTGCGCGGCCTGAACGGCAATCGCCATGACGGCCATCGCGCCCATCACACCAACCATTGCGACGATGGCGCGAAAGCCCATCGACTGGATATACGGAATGACTGATACGCCGGCGTGTTCGACATCGGATGATGTCGCCAAGCTTTGCCCCATCGTATCGAGCAGAAAACGCCACAGCGTTGGTCCCGCCATGGAGAGCGTCATCGTTGAGCCGAGCAAGAGCACGGCTGTCATGAGCTCTGGACTTTTTGCGATTTGTCCGCGCGACCGCGCTTCTTCCAGGCGTTTGCCTGTGGGGTCTTCTGTCTTTTCGCCGGCATCGTCCGACATCTCAGCGCACCGCCACGCGTACAGCGCGTGCAAACGTTTCGAGCGTGCCGTTAAATCCGGTCGTCCAATCACTCATCACGTGAATCATCAACGCGACGGACCCAGCGAAGGTGAGAAGGCCCACACCAATTTGCAGCGGAAACGCCACGCTCATGATCTGCAACTGCGGTGCGGCGCGCCCAAGCACGGCGAGCGCAAGATTGGTCACGAAGATGGCCGCGATCACCGGGGCGGCGAACTGCAATCCCGACGTGAAAATCACTTTTGCTGTAGGGACAAACGCGCCCATGCCAGCGCGCATATCTGGCACTGCGCCGAGCGGCATCGCGTGAAAACTCTGCGCGAGTGCTTGCAACATGATGATGTGCCCATTGCTGATGAGGAGCACGGCAAGTGCCAGCAACTGCATGAGCGTTGAAAAGACCGAGCCTTGCGTGTTATTGGTTGGATCGAGGATGGCTGCGCCCGAGAGACCAATCGTCGTCGTGATTAACTCTCCACCAAATTCTGCAGCGGCGATTGTTAAGGACGCGCAGAGTCCGATGATCAATCCGATGATGGTTTCGGTCAAAAACGTCGCTGGCGTGAGCTGCAACGTGCCGACATTTGTACTGGCATTGGCCGATGGCGCAATCATGACGGCAAACATCACCATCAACGCGGTGCGCAATTTCATCGGAACGGTTTTGGCTGACCACACGGGCGCGGTGAGCAGCAGTCCGCCAACGCGGAGTGTGGTCAGGAGGAATGCGGTTGCAACGCCCGGCGCAAAAAAATCAGGTAACCCTGCGGCGACGAAATTGTTCATGACACCATCGTCGGAATGCCGTGAATCAATTGTTGCGTGTAGCGAATAAGGATCTGCAGCAACCACGGCAGGCCGACGATGAATGCACCGCCAACGAGCACAAGCTTCGGCACGAAGACCAGGGTCTGTTCCTGGATTTGCGTGACCGATTGGATGATGCTGATAATGAGACCGACGCCCAGCGCGACGAGCAGCATCGGGGCCGCTAGCATCAGCGCCGTGATGATGGCATCTCGCGTTAAGTCGATGACCAGCTGGTGCGACATCGGGCGTTGGCAATTCGAGTGGTAGAGCACGCCGCGCAGGCGAAGGTCGCCAGGCGGACGCTCTCGACCATCGATAAAGCAGGGCTCGTACCACGCTGCTCGAAGTCGCTGTCGACGTGTAAGTCTATTAATTACAATTGGTTACAGTTTGCACTTAATATTTTGAGCCCGGCTTAATGTGTGCGTTCCGGCACAAAGTGCCGAGGAACGGGGCATAATTGCCGATTCAGAATGAAGAAGCCGGCGCGTTGGGAAGACGTTCCTGATGACAAACGCGTGGCCGACCGAGACTCGACTGTTCAACTTCACATCCGCTGAAACGACGGGGGGGCAGAATCGCTCGGCATTAGTCGACGCGATGCGCACCTTTACCGGCGAGCAGCTGAACGACGAAGACTTTCAGTCGTGACGCAACGTCTTTCGTCACTTGATTGCAATGGACGGCACTTGGCCGCTCGTGGTGGTGCTCGACGAGTTCCAATATTTGAGTGACGGTACGGACGACGGACTACGCGATGTCGCGTCACAACTCAATGCGGTGTGGGAAGCGAAACGTCCGCAACGGTCACTGGTGTTTGTGCTGTGTGGTTCATCAATCCGTCTGCTCGAAACATTGAACAAAAGCGGGTCACCGTTGTAAGGCCGGTTTGAATGGATCTGTCGCTTACAGCCGTTCAACTATTGGTATGCCGCCGAGCTGGCACCGTTTTCGACGCTGCGAGATCGCGTCCTGATGTACTGCGTGTTTGGCGGTACGCCGCGCTACTTGGCTAGCATCACCACGCGTCACTCCCTCGTTGATAACATCGTGACGCTGTGTCTCACGCGGGAAGGGACCGTTCGCCAGCTCGTGGAAACCGCATTGGTACAAGAGCAAGGGCTACGCGATCACGCGACATACAACGCGCTGTTGCGTGCAATCGGCGCGGGGAACACCGAGCTGAATCGTATCCAGAAAGATGCAGCGATCGGCACCGCCGACCTTACGGCCACGCGCGACAAACTTGAACGACTCATTGCATTGGGCTACGTATGCAAGGAGCGCAACTTTGCCGCAAAGAATACGCAGCCGTATCGCTATTGTCTCGCGGATCCGGCGTTGGCGTTCTACTTCACATTCGTCACACGTCATCAGGGCATACTTGAGTAATACGACCCGCGGGCAGTATTTGACGCGCAGATTGCAAAGCAATTCAACACGTATGTCGGATTACAGTTTGAATAGATCGCGCAACGGGCCTATCGACGTTTGCAACCGTTGCGTGATCTACCCATGGAG
>JANYFO010000320.1 GCA_025362635.1 Gemmatimonadaceae bacterium
CGTGATTATTACATCACTGGTCGCACGTTTCAAGCGGGCTTTCAGTTCCGCCCGTAGTGCCGGAGTGCGTGTTCATGTTGTCGCTGTGACATGGACGTGACACCAAGGTGATGTAACACGGACAGTCAAGGTTTTGTTTAACGGGACGGTGGGCGCTTATCGCCTTGCCGTCCCGTTGTGTTTCGCACGAACATCCACTCGTCTCGAGGCTTCGCATGATTTTTTCTCGTCGGGCGCTTTCTGTCGCCGCTCTGCTTGGCGGAGCGTTCTCCGTCGGTTGCAAGAGCGATAGCGCGACTGCGCCGGTCGCACCCAATCCGATTCTCGGATTTAACGTTGCGGTAAAAAGCTCGGCGTCAGTGCAATACACGTTTACTACCGTCTCGGGTGACGTGAGTTACGACGTGCAGCGTGCGGAAGGCGCTGCTGGCGCGTTTGCGACTGACACGATCATTAACGCGCCGTCTACTGCGACTGCCGTGTCGGTGACGCGTGGCGGGTTGAAGGTGGCGACAACGTATCGTTTTCGCGTGATCACGACCAAGGGTGGTTTGCAAAGCATTCCGTCGAGTGAGCAGAGTGTGATCACGTTGCCGATCGGCAATGCGGCGGCGGACATCACGGGTGACATTGTCGCGAATCGTACGTTGTTCGCGGATACTGTATACACATTAAAGGGCTTCATTCACGTGGCGAATGGTGCCACGCTCACTGTACTGCCAGGCACGAAAATTCAGGGCGATTTCAATACGGTCGGTTCGTCGTTGTGGATTCTGCGCGGGGCGAAGCTGAACGCGATTGGCACCGCCGAACTTCCGATTGTCTTTACGTCCTCGCGCGTGGCGGGTCAGCGTCAGCCTGGCGATTGGGGCGGTTTGTTGATGATCGGCAACGCAATCGACAATCGCAGTGGTAATGTGACCATCGAAGGTTCGGGTGTCGATGGAACGACTGTCGCGAGCGGCAAGAATTATTTTGTCACGTATAATGGTGGTACAGTGGCAACCGATAATTCGGGCACGCTGCAGTATGTGCGTGTGGAGTTTGCGGGCTACGCAACGCTGATTGATCAAGAGTTTAACTCGTTCACGTTTGCCGCCATTGGATCGGGCACCCGTGTCTCGTACGTCGAAGCATTGGCCGGTCTGGATGACTCGTACGAGTTCTTCGGCGGCGGCTTTGACATGGACCACGCAGTGGCCTACGAAACGGCGGACGACATGTATGATATGTCCGAAGGCTGGAGCGGTCGCATGCAGTTCTTGATTGGCTACAACTCCGTGCAGTTGGCCCCGCGCACCGGCGCCGGTTTCTACTCAGTGGACATCGAAGGCATTGAGAACGATGGCTGCAACGGCACCGGCTGTGACTTGGGCTTCAACACGGCGCCGTTCACTATTCCGTTGGTGGCGAACTATACGCTGATCGGGTGTGGTGACGTGGCGTGTTCGGGCACGGGTGGTGGATACGGTATGATGTTGCGTCGCGGCACGGGTGGTTATTACGTGAACGGCGTGTTGGCGCGTTGGCCGCGTGCTGGTATTTCGATGCGTGACAGCTTGACGTTCGTGCGTGCGGGGTTCACCGCAGTGCCCGACATGAACACGTCCGATCTGGTGGTGCGCAATAACTATTTCGCTGAAACGCCGTTGGTGTTCCAAGCGCCCGGTGCCGCGACTGCGGCGCAACAAAACTCGTTTGACTTGATCGGCAATAACTTGACGCTTGGTACGGCAACCACGGCCTCGCTCTTCGTGCTGTTGCCGGCCACCGGTGTGCCGCCGACGAGCGTTGCGTCATTCGATTTCTCGCCGGCCACGGGTTCGCCGATTGCTACGGGCGGTATGGCAACGTTTACGGGCAAGATTCTCGCGAAGGCCGGTACGGTTGTCACGCCGACCGCGTACATGGGTGCTATCGCACCAGGCGGGACGAAGTGGTATCAGGGTTGGACGTCGTACGCGCGCAATTGATTTCGCCGAGGCGTAGGCAGGTGTAGCGTTGAAGTGCATCGGCCGACGTCCGCGGAGGTGTCGGCCGATTGCGATTTGTGTTAAGTGCTCGACATACTTGAGATCAAGATGAGATACACAATTACTCGCGTGCTGGTTCTCGTTTCAGTGGGCCTGTTCGCTGCGTGCGACACCGGTAGCCACTCAGCAGATCGTAGTGATTCTGCGACCGCAACTATTGTCTCGAGAGATTCGGTTGTGAAGGATTCGCTCGCGCGAGCGCGTCAAGACTCAATCAATCGCACGTTACCAGGCTACGTCGTCGATTCCATCTTGCCTGTCGAAGAACAACTACGTCGTTTTCGCGCGATGGTGGGTGGAACGCCGGTTACTACGTTGCGAAATGGGAGCGCGTCACGCGATGCGTTAGTGCGGCGATTCATGCGCGCTGTGGTCGCGGCCGATTCGAACGAGCTGCGCGCGATGGCGATAGACG
>JANYFO010000336.1 GCA_025362635.1 Gemmatimonadaceae bacterium
GGTCCTGCTCGCGCTTCCGGTAGATTCTCGCGAGCCAGGGCATGGCGGCTTCACCTTTCACAACGGCGGATTCATGGCGGGCACAGTGATGACAGAGGACAAGCGCAAGGCCCTGGCGCTCGCAGTTGCACAAATCGAAAAGAGCTGTGGCAAAGGCTCGATCATGCGTCTCGGTACCGATTCCAAAGTCCGTGTTGAAGCCATTCCCACCGGCGCCATCAATCTTGACGCGGCAATCGGTGTTGGTGGTATTCCACGCGGACGCATCAGTGAAATTTACGGTCCGGAGTCAAGCGGAAAAACCACGCTCTGTTTGCATGTTGTCGCCAACGCGCAACGTCTTGGCGGTGTAGCGGCATTCATCGACGCTGAGCACGCGCTTGATACGGAGTACGCAAAAAAGCTGGGAGTCGATATTGAAAACCTGCTCATCTCGCAGCCGGATACTGGCGAACAAGCGCTCGAGATTTGCGAGATTCTCGTTCGTTCAGGCGCTGTGGATGTCATCGTGATCGACTCCGTTGCGGCGCTCGTGCCCAAAGCAGAAATCGAAGGCGACATGGGTGAGTCACACATGGGGTTGCAAGCGCGTCTCATGAGTCAAGCACTCCGCAAGCTCACCGGCGCTATCGCACGCTCTAAAACGTCCGTCATCTTCATCAACCAGTTACGCGAAAAGATCGGCGTGATGTTTGGCAGCCCAGAAACCACGACCGGTGGCAAGGCACTCAAGTTTTACGCCTCCGTGCGCCTCGATATCCGTCGCATCGGACCCGTGAAGGAAAAGGAGGAAGTGATCGGGTCGCATGTGCGTGTGAAAGTGGTGAAGAACAAAGTTGCGCCGCCGTTCAAACAGGCAGAGTTCGACATCATGTACGCCGAGGGCATCAGCCACACGTCACTGCTCGTCGACATCGGCGCAGAGTCGGGCATTATCGATAAGTCGGGCGCGTGGTACAGCTACGGGACACAGCGCATCGGACAAGGACGCGAAAACGCCAAGATGTTTCTCAAAGACAACCCGGTATTGCTCGCCGAAATCGAAGAGAAGGTAAAAGTCGTACTCGGCATCAAGCCACCAGCGGAAACACCGGCCGAAGAACCGGAAGAGTAAGCGCATCCATTCGGATGCAAACGGAAAGTGCGGGCCGAGGGGTGGCTTGCGGTGAGAAGTGGTGCCCGGATCACCACGGCTCATCGTGAGTAGCCCCTCGGCTCTTTCGTCTGGCGTGTATGACGAAACGCCAGACGATAAAGCACTAGAGCCAATTGGCGGCGTGGTGAAATTGGTACGCGAGTCGCCGCGCCGCGTGGGCCGTTATGAATTGACGCTCGAGGACGATCGGAATTTCCTAGTCGACGTTGACACGCTCGCGGCTCTTGGTGCGACGCGCACCGGTGTAGTGCTCGACGCCACGGCGGTCGGTGTGCTCATGCGCGTCAGCCGCGTCATCGCCGTCGTTGATCGAGCGCTCGCGACGCTTGCCCGCGGTCGACGCACCCGTCGAGAGCTGGAGGTGCGGCTCCGACGTCGCGAGGCTGAACCAGCGATCATTGCGGCGGCGCTGGATCGACTGGAAGCATCTGGCGTGCTCTCCGATATTGACGTTGCACGTGCGGAAGCGGTCTCCCGATTGCGCCGAGGCGAAGCGCCGGCGCGTGTGAAACAAACGCTTCGGCACAAGGGCATTCCGGGTCGAGAAGCTGACGAAGCGGTCGTGGCGGCGATTGAGGAGAATGGGTTTGACGAACTCGCATCGTGTCTGGCCGTGGCCCAGAAACGGTCTCGGTCGCTCGCATCACTGCGTCCCGAGGTCGCGCGTCGTCGCTTGGTTGGGTTTTTGCAGCGGCGAGGATTTAGCGGTTCAGTCATTCGCACCGTGCTGGACGAAATAAAACGAGAACGCCACGCCCCCTGAGACGAAGGCGGGCACGTCGTCTATATTTCCGCGCCTATGCTTGCGTCCGAAATCCGCTCCCGATTCCTCGCCTTCTTCGAGAAGAATGGCCACGCCGTCCGTTCGAGCTCCTCGCTCGTTCCAGCCGACGATCCGACCCTGCTGTTTACCAACGCAGGCATGGTGCAGTTCAAGAAAGTGTTTCTCGGCATGGAGGATGTGCCGGATGGAAAGCGGCGCGCCACCACGTCGCAGAAGTGTGTGCGCGCCGGTGGCAAGCACAACGATCTCGAACAGGTGGGCCACACCGCTCGGCACCACACGTTCTTTGAGATGCTGGGAAACTTTTCGTTCGGTGACTACTTCAAGCGAGAGGCAATTCGATTCGCGTGGGAGTTTATCACCGAAGATTTGAAGATTCCGCGCGAGCATCTG
>JANYFO010000356.1 GCA_025362635.1 Gemmatimonadaceae bacterium
TGGCCTTGCGCTATGGCTGCAACGACTTCGGATCGTTGATGATCGAAGAAAACGTTGTGTCCGCAGCAAATACGACGCATCGCACCACCGTAACTGAACTCGAGGTTCTCATTCGCGACGCCGGTTTTACGCCCGCGCGCCGTCGCCAAGATTACTCCATTGTTGAAGACTCACGCCTGCATGATGTTATCACCGTCGCCGCGTGACGCGTGGCTAACGTGACGTGCGCCATGCGTACCGGCATTGGCTACGACTCGCACCGCTTCGCGCCCGGCGGTCCGATGCGACTCGGCGGCATTGATATTCCCGCTGATTTTCATTGCGACGGGCACTCCGATGGTGATGCAATTTGTCACGCCGTCACGGACGCGCTGCTCGGTGCGGCTGGTCTCGGCGACATAGGCGAAATGTTTCCGGATACGGACGTTACCAACCAAGGTAAAGACTCAATCGTTATGCTGCAGGCGGCGCAGCAGCGACTGACAGCCGCGGGCTGGAACGTAGGCAACATCGACATTACCGTGATCACGCAGCAGCCGAAGATTGGACCACAGCGTATGGCCATTCGGGAGCGCTTAAGCACCTCGCTCCAGGTTGCGGTGGAGCAGGTGAGTGTGAAGGGAAAAACGAATGAAGGCATGGGCTGGATTGGGCGAGGAGAAGGGCTTGCCGTCATGGCCGTTGCCACCTTGGTCCGTGCATGACCTGCTGAACTGGCTCGGCGCCTTGCCGGAGCCGTTGCTGTATGCTGCCATTCTGCTTGCGGCGTTTGCCGAGAATGTGTTTCCACCATTGCCGGCGGATACGGTAGTCGCGTTAGGCGCCTTTGTTGCGGCACGCGGCAACGGCACCGTCCTCGGCGTGTGGGGCGCGACGATGATTGGCAACATTGTGGGCGCGATGCTGATGTATTCACTAGGCAAGCGTTACGGTATGCCGTGGCTGACAAGAAAATTTCCCACGGTATTTTCGCCAACAACGACAAGACAATTTGTTGATCGCTTTCACAAGCACGGACTGTGGGCCGTCGTGCTTAGTCGGTTTCTGCCAGCCATACGCGCGGTGGTCCCGCCGGTTGCTGGCGCCATCGGTATTGGCGCGGTACGAGCCGCGATGGCGATGACGTTCGCCTCTGGGGTTTGGTACGGCGTGGTTTGTTGGTTGGCATTTCGCGCGGGCGCAAATGCGGGCGCGCTGCTGGCGCGAATCGAAGACCAGCAACGCGTGATTAGTATCGTAGCCGCGACGGTGGTCTTTGTAGCGGTCGTTTGGATGATTGTGCGTCGACGCGCGCGCGCGTCGAGGGCGCCATGAATGCACCTGAGCATGCGTTCGTGATGGAAACCGCGTTTCACTTGCGCGTGTTCGAAGATGCGCTGACCCTTGAGGAAGGCGCATCTCCGCGGACGATCGAAGCGTACCGTCGTGACGTGATTCGCTGCGCGGTGTTTATGCGCACGCAAGGTGTCGAGCGAGCGTCGGCGATCACGCCGGGTGTGTTACGTGAGTTCGTTTATCACTTGAAAGACCTCGGACTTGCTGGCACCTCCATTCGACGCAACATCTCGGCGCTGCGCACATGGTTTCGTATCATGCTGGCGGAGGGTGTTGTCACGCATGATCCAACCGAGCGACTAAATTCGCCGCAGCGGTGGCAGACGTTGCCGGAAGTACTGAACGTCGACGAAGTCACGCGTCTCCTTGCAGCTCCTGGGCTGGACGAAAAACTGGCGTTCCGTGATCGCGCCATGCTTGAGCTGGCGTATGGTGCAGGGCTACGCGTGTCCGAATGGATTGGTCTCGCCGCCAAGGATGTATTGTTGGAGGAGGGATTAGTCCGTGTGTTCGGCAAAGGCAGCAAAGAACGACTGGTCCCGATCGGCCGGTCAGCGATCGGTGCCGTGGCAGTGTATGTGCGCGAACTGCGGCCCGTACTCGAACGCGGCAACGGCCAGGGCTATCTGTTTCTGAACGCCAACGGCGCACCACTCTCGCGCATGGGCGCGTGGAAAATCCTGCGCAAGTACGTCACTATGGCGGGCATCGAACGCGCCGTTTCCCCGCACACGCTTCGACACTCATTCGCGACGCATTTGCTTGAGGGTGGCGCTGATTTGCGCGCCGTGCAGGAAATGCTGGGCCACGCTGATATCGCGACCACGCAGATCTACACGCACGTTGATCGCGAGTATCTTCGAAGTGTGCATCGTCAATTTCACCCGCGCCCCTGACCGTCGTCATGCTGCTCGTCATCGATAACTACGATTCGTTTACATACAATTTGGTGCAGTATTTCGGCGAGCTCGGTGAAGACGTCGAAGTTCGCCGCAATGACGCCATCACGGTGGACGATGCACGTCGCATGGCGCCGGAAGCGATTGTTGTTTCGCCGGGACCGTGTACGCCGACCGAGGCCGGAATTTCCGTCGAGGTCATTCG
>JANYFO010000357.1 GCA_025362635.1 Gemmatimonadaceae bacterium
CAGTGGATGCCTGGCAATCGATTCTGGTATCGCAATCATGGCGCGCGCGGATACGAATTCCTGCTCGTCGACGCCGTCACCGGGACGAAGCGCCCTCTGTTCGACAATGCGCGACTTGCCGCCGAGCTGTCACAGCGCGCGGATACCGCGTACGACCCCGCGAAGCTGCCGTTCCGCGATATCACACTCGCCGACGACGGACGTTCGATCCAGTTCGAACTCGCAAAAAAGAAGTTCTGGTCTTGCGACATTGTTGCTTACACGTGCGCCGGACCGGACTCCGTCTCGCAACGCAAGGTCTCTGACGTGAAGTCGCCAGACGGCAAGTGGGTCGCGTATGAGCGCGGTGGCAATCTCTTCGTACGGGGTACGGGCGGCGGCGCGGAAACGGCACTCACCACCGACGGCACTCCTGACTATGGGTACGCTGTCGCCAACGTCGGCTGCTGTCAGCAGGTGACGAACGTGCGCAACAAGACCGAGCTGCGCCCCTACGTGCTTTGGTCGCCGGACTCAAAGCGCCTCATCACGCACAGGTGGGATCAGCGCAACGTGCGACTGATGTACCTGCTCGAAACGAAGAACCCGGCGCCGGTGCTACACAGCTATCGCTATGCGTTGCCGGGCGACTCGGTGATCCCAACGTTCGATTACTACGTATTTGACCTGGACTCGAAGAAGGGCACTAAGGTGAATGTCCCGGCAATCGATGCTGTCAATACCACCTGCTGCTGGCTCGGCACCGACACCACGTGGAAGGACATTCGCTGGGGCAGCGGGGGCAACGAAATATTCTTCACCGCGGGGAAGCGCGGCTTTCACGAACTGACACTGATGGCTGCCGATGCGCGCAGCGGCTTTGCGCGAGCGATCCTGAAGGAAAGCGGCAAGACGTATGTCGAGACAAATCAGAACTCCGGCGGCATCCCCAACTGGCGGCCAGTTAGTGGCAATCGCGAGGTCGTGTGGTGGTCCGAGCGTGACGGGTGGGGGCACTTGTACTTGCTCGACGCTGCCACCGGCGCGATCAAGAATCGCATTACCAGCGGAGACTGGGTCGTGAGCGATTTGCTCTGGGTCGACGACGTGCAGCGCTACGCGTACTTCACGGCGCGCGGCCGCGAACCAGGATACGATCCGTACTTCCGCCTTCTCTATCGCGCACGCCTCGACGGGGCGTCGGTGGAATTGCTCACGCCCGAGAATGCGGACCACAGCGTGTCGTTCTCGCCCGATGGCCGATACCTCGTCGACGCGTACTCTCGTCCCGACACAACGCCCGTGTCCGTGCTTCGGCTGCCCAATGGTGCGATCGTCAAAGAACTGCAGCGCGCCGACATTTCGCGTTTGCTCACAAGCGGATGGACCGCTCCCGCCAGTTTTATGCTGAAAGGACGGGATGGGCAGACCGACCTGCGTGGCCTGCTGTTCCGCCCGACGCACGTCGTGCCGGGACGGACGTATCCCGTCATCGACTACATCTATCCAGGGCCGCAAATTGGCTCTGTCGGTGGACGGCAGTTTACCGTGAATTTCGGTGGCAACGCCCGCGCGCTTGCCGAACTCGGATTTTACGTCGTGCAGGTGGACGCGATGGGCACGCCGGGACGCTCCAAGGCATTCCACGATGCGTTCTACGGCAACCTGGGTGACAACGGCATTCCCGATCACATCGCCGTTATCAAGCAGCTAGCAACACGATATCCCGAGATTGATCTCGATCGCGTCGGCATCTTCGGACACTCCGGTGGCGGCTTCTCGTCCACCGACGCCATCCTCAGCTTCCCAGAGTTTTTTAAGGTCGCCGTTTCGAGCGCGGGCAATCACGACCAGCGCAGCTACGACTTCACGTGGGGCGAGAAGTATCAGGGACTCATGAAGAAATTTTCCGACTCGACCGACTCGTTCGACTCGCAGTCAAACTGGCGCAAGGCGAAAAACCTACGCGGGAAGCTCATGCTCGCGTACGGCACGCTCGACGACAACGTGCATCCCGTCGCGACACAACTTGTTATCGATGAACTCATCAAAGCCAACAAGGACTTCGATCTGCTCGTGATGCCCAATCGCAACCATGGCTTCGCTGCAGAGCCGTACATGGTTCGACGCACGTGGGACTACTTCGTGCGCAATTTGCTTGGTGCGACACCTCCCGATGGCTACGTGCTCAAGACGCCATCTCCGTGACGCCACCGCTACCGCCGCCGTTGCATCAGCACGTGTTTGCACACATTTTTTGCCCACGCGTCGGTACCGGTACCGCCGCCACCTTACGACGATGGAGGAGTGCGATGCAGCAGTTTGATCGGATCAGCCGAGGTGCACAACTCATGCGCCATTTCGTGGCTCCTGCAATGGCGTTCGCCGCGATTGCATTCAGCACCACCACTGCATTTGCCTTGACGCACCGTCAGAACAAACCGCAGCTCACCGTCGAGGCCGAACGCTCAGCGCAGGGCGCACGGCTCACGTTTAAAGCCACAGGTTGGAGTCCCAACGCCCGACTAAAACTCACCGGCACGCGTGCACCAGGCGCCAGCGGTGCGCAAGACTTTGGCATGTTCAGCACCGATAGCAGCGGCAACTTCACCGCGCGTAAAATCGCGACCTGCAGCACGAGTAACACCGAGGATGGATCCCGCGAACCAGTGACCATCACCGCCACTGATTCGGCCACGGGCAGCAAAGCCATGACGAAAGTGCAAGGCGGGGCGTGGGTTTGTCAGTAATGCGCGGTTAACACCGAGGCACGATGACACTCGCTGTGTTCGTCGCGCCCATGTTTTCGACGGCTGCCTCGGAAATGATCGAGGCAGCAACGTCGTTCGCGGACATACGGGTTGCCGTCATCGCCCAACAACCGCTCTCCGCACTGGCACCAATGCTCGCCGCAAAAGTGATTGGACACTGGCAGGTGGACGACGTCACAGATGCGGCGCAGCTGGAATGGGCGGTGCGCTCGCTTTCGCGACAGCACGGACAAGTCGTGCACTGCTTCGGCGCGTATGAACAATTGCAACTACCGCTCGCTCTCGTCCGTGAACGACTTCGTATTCATGGTATGCCAAGCGCGATCGCGAAAAATTTTCGCGACAAATCACGCATGAAAGATGTGTTGCGCGCAGCTGATATCCCCGTGGCGCGTCATCAACTCGTCGCCCATCGCAGTGACGCGCTCGCCTTCGTACGCGACGTCGGATTTCCCATCGTCGTTAAACCTCCGGCTGGCGCAGGTGCATTAGCGACACACCGCATCACCAGCTTGGCCGCGTTCGACACAGTACTCGCGGCGAGTCCGCCAACCGCCGCCAATCCAATGCTCGCCGAAGAATTTCTGCGAGGTACCGAGCACTCACTTGAAACAGTTTGTATAGCCGGCATGCCGGTGTGGCATTCACTCACGCACTATTTCCCAACGCCGCTCGAGGTCATCGAAAACCCTTGGATTCAATGGGGCGTTTTGCTCCCGCGTGACATCGACGATGCACAGTACGACGATATTCGCGCAGTCAGCAATCGCGCGCTTGCTGCCCTTGGTATGCACACCGGCGTGTCACACTGTGAATGGTTTCGACGCACCGACGGCACGGTCGCCATCAGTGAGGTCGCGGCGCGACCGCCCGGCGCACAAATCACGACCATGATTTCTCGCGCGAACAATATTGATTTTGTGCATGCATGGGTCCAACTCATGCTCTTCAACACATTCACACCACCCACGCGACAATACGCAGTCGGCACGGCCTATTTGCGTGGACAGGGCAGCGGACGTGTCCGCGCTATCGAAGGGCTTGACACCATCCTCCGAGAGCTCGGCACAATGATTTGCGACGCAAAAATCCCGATCGTCGGCCAAACGCCAACCGGAAGTTACGAAGGCGACGGCTTTATCATGCTCAGACATCCGGACACAGCGGTCGTCGAACGCGCATTGCAACACGTCATCTCTCTTGTTCGCGTGCATCTCGGCTAAGCACGTCAACATCGACTAAACCTCAACGAGCGATACGCATGTCCAAAACGGTGTTGATGCTCACGCCAGGATTTCCCGGCGAGATGCCTTTCTTCGCTCGCGGTCTCTCCGTGCAAGGTGCCACTGTGCTCGGCGTCGCGAACGGCGCGGCGAACGATCTTCCGGAGATGGCACGCAAACATCTGAGCGACTATGTGCAGGTGCCGGATCTGTTTACCAACACGCCGTCCGCCATCGCGCAAATTCAACGCTGGCTCGGTGCGCGCACGATTGATCGCGTTTGTTGTCTGTGGGAGCCCGGCATCGAACTCGCTGCGCTGATTCGCGAAGCACTCGGTGTTCCGGGACAGTCGTACGAACAGGCGTTGCGCTTTCGCAATAAAGATCTGATGAAGCAGGCGCTCGCCGCCGGTGGTGTACGCGTGCCGCGACACGAAGTCGCAACGAGCGCTGTCGAGGTGTGGGCCGGTGCAGAAAAAATTGGCTATCCGCTCATCATCAAGCCAATCTCCGGCGCTGGTTCGATGGACACCTTTCGCTGCGACGACAAGGACGACATCGCGAACGCTATCGCGCAACTCGGACACATCGCAGCCGTCGATATCGAAGAATTTATCGACGGCGAAGAGTACACCTTCGACACAATCTGCGCGGGTGGACAGACTAAGTACTTTCACATCGCGTATTACAGACCGCGTCCGCTCATTGCACGGACCAACGAATGGATCAGTCCACAAACACTCAGTTATCGCGACGTCGATGATCCGAAATTGGCCGGTGGTCGTGCAATGGGTGAACAAGTGCTGCGAACGCTGGGCTACGAGACGGGCTTCACCCACATGGAGTGGTATCGTAAAGCGGATGGTGAAGCCGTGTTTGGTGAAGTCGCTGCGCGCCCACCCGGAGCACGTACCGTCGATTTAATGAATTTTGCCAGCGACGTCGATTTATTTTCCGGTTGGGCAGAAGCCGAAATCCACGGCACGTTTTCACTGCAAATCGAGCGCAAATACAATGCGGCGTGCATCACCAAACGCGCGAACGGCAAAGGGCGCATTATCCGCATTGAAGGTTTGGAGCTTCTCCGCCAACGGTTGGGTGATGCGATCTGCACCGTCGACCTCCTTCCGCTCGGCGCACCGCGACGTGATTGGAAAAGCACACTCTTGTCGGACGGATATGTGACAGTGCGACACGCCGACTGGTCCACCCTGATGCATATGGCCGATATGGTCGGCACACATTTGCAGATGTTCGCGGCGTAGCCTGAATTGGCGAGCTGTGGCGCTGGAACCGCACTCGCAGTAGACCCGCCGCAACGTTGCGGTCACAATACGGCGACTTTGAGGGGGGACCGCGTGCCGCCGACGGGCGCCACGCGGCTTGCTCGGAAGGGATGGTGAATGGCTCGCCTTCTGCGCGCTGACGTGTCCCCGGCTGAGAAACCACCGATGTCTAGGATCCTCGAAGAACCGCCGGTTGATCCGGTACGCAGCTACTTTTCGCAGCTGTGTGTGATACTGACGGGGATTGCGTCTGGCATGGTGGAGCCGTCTCACGGCGATGCCCAGCAGTCACCAACGTATCAATTGGGACGTCGCGATGGATATCACGTTGTGGTCGCGCACTTAGCGTCGAGCCGCACACTGCGCGAAGCCGCCGAAAAGTGCTTGGCCTTTGGTCGCGGTGTTGAAGAGCGGGCGGAGGCACACCCGTACGGTCCCGACTGGTGTCATGGATTTTCGCACGCCACGCTCGATGCGGCTAGCAACATTGCCATGTACGCCGCCACGTCAACGCTGCCAGCGGTCGACAAGGCACGCCTACGTGTGGCGCGAGTCGCCGCCAGAAACGTGTCTCCGCTCTCCAGCGTGTGGCCTGCGCGTCCCGCCGGTGGCGAGGTGCCGCGCGGTCTGCGCGAGTGGTAATCGGCACGATGTAAGCGCGAGCGGTGGGGAATTCGTGGTGCGCCGATATATTCTCCGGTCATGACATCGAAGACCGTAACCGTACTCGACGCTCGCGCACTAGACCGCACGCTCCGTCGCATGGCGGATCAGATTCTTGAACTCAATGCCGGCACCGATGCACTTGTGTTGGTCGGCATTCAGCGTCGTGGCGTGCAGCTCGCCGAACGAATCGGTCGAATCATCGAGACGCAAGAAGGTGTGAACGTGCCGCGCGGCGCGCTCGACATCACGCTGTATCGCGATGATCTGCAAACCGTCGGACCGCGCCCAGTTGTTGGCGCCACGCATCTTCCCTGGACACTCGATGATCAGCGCGTGGTGATCGTCGATGATGTGTTATACAGCGGACGAACCGTGAGGGCAGCGCTTGATGAACTCGCCGACTTTGGGCGACCTGCGCGCATCGCACTCGCCGTATTGATTGATCGCGGTGGACGTGAGTTGCCCATTCACGCGGACATTATCGGACGCAAGATCGACGTCGCCCCGAACGAGCGAGTCGATGTCTTCGTGGAGGAACTCGACGGACGTGACGAAGTGGTGATCGCGTCTCGACAGAGCGCGGACTGACGCAATGGCCGGCTCACTCGGAAAAGACCTCCTCGGCTTGGCGACACTCAGTGCCGAACAAATCACTTTGATTCTCGACACCGCCGTGCCGTTTCGGGAAATCTCCGAGCGTCAAATAAAAAAAGTGCCCACGTTGCGCGGCATGACAATTGTCAATCTTTTTTTTGAACCGTCCACCCGCACGCGCATCTCGTTCGAGTTTGCCGAGAAGCGGTTGAGTGCCGACACGGTGAATGTCGCCATCGCCAGTTCCAGCGTGTCGAAGGGCGAGACGCTCGTGGATACGGCGCGCAATCTCGAAGCAATGAAGATTGATATGGTCGTGGTCCGCCACCCAGCATCGGGTGCTGTGCGCTTTCTCGCGGAACGCATCGAATCCAACGTGATCAACGCGGGCGACGGCATGCACGAGCATCCCACGCAAGGCTTGCTGGACATGCTCACCCTCCGTGATCGGCTCGGCGATCTGCGCGGTCGTCGTATTTGCATTGTTGGCGATGTGCTGCATTCCCGGGTCGCACGATCCAACATTTGGGGGCTGCACAAGCTCGGTGCCGAAGTCGGGGTATGTGGTCCGCGATCGCTGCTTCCAAACGCCATCGCGGAAATGGGCGTCACGGTCTTCGATCGCATCGAAGATGCTATTCAGTGGGCCGACGCGCTGAATATTTTGCGATTGCAGTTGGAACGGATGCAGGCAGGCTATATCCCGTCGTTGCGAGAGTACAATCGCGTGTTTGGTGTTTCTCGCGCGCGGCTTGAAGCAGCGCCGCGCGATCTTCTCATTCTGCATCCTGGTCCGATGAATCGCGGCGTAGAAATCGATAGCGATGTGGCCGATGGACCGCATTCGGTGATTCTCGATCAGGTCACCAACGGCCTCGCCGTGCGTATGGCGGTGCTCTATCTCTTGGCCGGTGGTCGGCCCGAACTCGCGGAAGCCGCAAAGAAAGGAGCACCCTGATGCCCAACAACGTGCGTGATCTCGTGTTGCGTGGCGGTCGTATTGTCGATCCGTCGCAAGGTCTCGATCTCGTTGGCGATGTGTTGCTACGGAATGGCCGAATCGAAGCGTGTGGCGGTGCATTCGGTACACCCGATGGTGCCGACGTAATTGAGTGTAGCGGCCTCGTCGTCGCGCCGGGTTTCATCGACGTGCATGTGCACTTACGAGAGCCTGGTCGCGAGGATGTCGAAACTGTGGCCACTGGCGCACACTCCGCTGTTGCCGGCGGATTCACTGGGATTTGCGCGATGCCAAACACGCGTCCAGTCACCGACAATCAAGCCACGGTGGGTTTCGTCAAACGTCAGGGCGAGGCAGCAGGCTTTGCGCGAGTCTATCCGTACGGTGCGATTAGCGTTGCGCAAAAGGGTGAAACGCTCGCTGAGTTCGGAGAGATGGTTGGTGCGGGCGCTGTGGCGTTTAGTGATGACGGACGACCGGTCGAAAGTGCACATTTGATGCGCACTGCCTTGGAGTACGCACGCGCATTCAATGTGCCCATTGCTGAACATTGCGAAGACATGTCGCTCGCGCACGGGGGCTCAATGAACGAAGGACTGATGTCCGCGAAGCTTGGCTTAAAAGGTATTCCTGCCGAAGCTGAAGAGATTTACGTCATTCGCGATATTTTGCTCGCACGTCGGACCGGTGGACATATCCATTTGTGTCATCTAAGCACGAAAGGATCGGTCGAGCTGGTACGATGGGGTAAAGAGCGCGGCGTTAACGTCACCACCGAAGTGTGTTCGCATCACATTTCGCTCACGGAAGATGCGGTTGACGGCTACAACACCAACGCGAAGATGAATCCGCCGCTGCGACTGGCAGAAGACATTGAAGCCCTACAACAAGGCCTCGCCGACGGCACAATCGATTTACTCGTCACCGATCACGCGCCGCATCATTACGACGAAAAAGAACGCGAGTTTGCCGATGCGCCAAACGGCATCGTTGGTCTCGAAACGGCACTCGGCGTGAATTGCACATATCTCTTGCATCGTGGCATCATGTCGCTGTCGCAAATGATTGATGCGATGAGTTGTAAGCCGGCCAAAGTGTTTCATCTCCCCGGCGGGTCGCTCGCACGCGGCGCGCTTGCTGACGTGACCGTCTTCGACCCAGCACGTCGATGGATCGTTGAGCCGGCACGCTTTCGGTCGAAAGGTCGCAATACACCGTACGGCGGTCACGAACTTACAGGGCAGGCGCGCTTCACCGTAGTCGGCGGGCGCGTCGTTTATCGCGCAGACGCGTAATCGGGTTGTGCGCACGGCCGCGCGCGAAGAATCGCTTCACGACGAGATCGCTCGGCTCGCACAGGCGTTGTGCGTCGCCTGTGCGCGGCTGCACGCGCGAGGACTTTTATCTGGTGCCGAAGGCAATCTTTCCGTGCGCCTGTCAAACGGCAATTTACTTATCACGCCATCAGGCGTTGATAAAGCCACCATGTCACCAAACTCGGTGATCTCCTTAAACGCCGACGGCACGCTTCGTCACGCTGCCGGCACAATCAACGATAGTGCGCGTGACACGGTCCACCGCCCATCGTCGGAAGTGGGGTTGCATGTAGCCTGCTACGCAGCCCGGCCCGATGCGCGAGCTGTCATCCATGCGCATCCTCCAGTCGCAACCGGATTTGCTACTGCGGGTTGTCCGATACCGGCAGATGTGCTGCCGGAGGTTCCCGTAGTGATTGGTCCGATCGCGCTCGTTCCATACGCACGTCCAGGCACTCCGGCGCTCGCCGAAGCCATGCAACTATTTCTTGCCGACCACGAGGTTTTTCTGCTCGCAAATCACGGAGTGACGGTCTTGGGCACGTCGCTCTCCGATGCGATGTTGCGGATGGAAAGTGTCGAGCAGGCCGCGCGCATCGTCCTTGTAGCGAGACTCTTGGGCGGCGAGCAGCGACTGTCTGCCGCCGAGACGTCGGCGCTGTTCGCGCTGCGACCATCAAGTGCGACATCCGTCACATTTGCAACCACAGCGCGTCGACCATATTTTGCGGGCGTATCGCCTGAAGGACTCACATGACGGAGACTGGCGCAGTGTCAATTGAAGACGTTCGGACGTTGGTCGCTGAGCGACAGCGATACGATGACTGGTTGTCTGCGCTCGATGCACGCCGCGCTGACACACCGACGCGCGTGTTTGATCGCGTGCACGCCGACTACATGGGTCGCCGCGCGGGCATTATGGATCAGCTGCGTGAACACGTCAGCACACTTGCCGCGCTCGGCGACGAACTCGCAGCGCGCTTAGATGCGGTCGAGAGTAAACTGTCGGCGCATGAGGATGAACGTGCAGAAGCGATGTTGCGGACGGCGGTCGGCGAGTACGATGCCGCGCGATGGGATGAGGTCAAGCAGCACGTCGAATCGAATATCTCGACGCTCTCCGTTGAGCGCGCGGCGGTGCTCGCCGAGGTTGATGACGTACGCGCGCTGCTCGCAAGCGCGCGCATTGAACCGTTCGTGCGTGAAAACACCGAAAATATTCACGCAAAGATTGAGGTCGTTGATCTCGCCGACGAACAGGCGCCCGATGTTTTTTCAGACGCCGCTGTATCGCTGGAGCTCACGGCACATGACGATCGTGCGCTTGACACCGTGGCTGTCGAAACCATCGCAATCGAAAGCGTTTTAGTCGAGAGTGTCGAGATCGAGACCCTTCCCCTGGAGTCCGACAACTCAGAGTTCGATGACGCGCTGGCGCTATTCTCGCCAAGCGCGGATCCGGGGATTGTGGAGCGAGAACCGCGCGACACGTTTCGCGTCGACGCAGCCGTTGCGCCGGTGGCTACAGCTACGCCAGCGAGTCAGCCGGTAACCGCAACCGAACAAACAGAATCGTTCGACGAACTCGCGTTCCTCCGGTCTGTGATTGATCCGTCCGCGAAAAGCGGAAGCTCTCGTACGACCACCGGTGGAGACCAAGCGAAATCATTACGATGCACGGAGTGCGGAACAATGAATTTTCCGACGGAATGGTACTGTGAACGCTGCGGCGGAGAACTCGCGGCGTTTTAGCGAGCAAGCGCAGCTGTCCGGTATACAGAAGGGGCCGGAATCAAT
>JANYFO010000384.1 GCA_025362635.1 Gemmatimonadaceae bacterium
CGTGATGCCGGTCAGTGGTGTGTATGATGCCGAACCCAAATCCATCGCAGCCGTGTCGATCCGTACTATGCGTCGTGGCGGCCCACCGAGACTCGCGACAACAAAGATCCCGTCGTTTCCTTGATACGCGACCTGTGTGCCGTCGGGAGACCACTGTGGCGACCGAAAGTTGTCTTTCGAATCGTTTGTCAGTGCGGCGCGTCGACCTCCCGTCACCTGCTGCACAAAGATCTGCATATGCGTGGTCGCGCCTTGTGCATACGCGACCATCATACCGTCGGGTGACAGCGCGGGATCAATCTCGAGGCCAGGATCGCGCGTGACTTGCGTTGTGCGACCGATGACGGGGAGCGACCGGTCGGCTGTGCGGCGCTGGAACACGATGACCATAAGACTCGCGATGAGCGCAAGACCAATGACGGCGACGCCAACGACTTTTACGCGGACACGACGCGTCGCAGGAGTCGTGAGAACGCGCGTATCGGATGCCATCAGAGCACGTGCAAAGTCCTCGCATGTGGCGAATCGATCTGCTGGTGACTTGGACAGCGCGCGCTGCACGGCCGCATCGGGGCCGGCCAATACCGCCGGTCTCGCACTGCGAACACTGCGCGGTGTTTCTGTCATCACTCGCGCGAAAATCACTTGCGCCGTTGCACCCGTGAGCGGTGGCTCTCCGGTTAACATTTCGTACGTGAGCGCTCCCAGCGCGTACTGATCACTTCGCGCATCGACGGCACGATCACCCGCCGCTTGTTCAGGGCTCATGTAGTGGGGCGTACCCACCGACAATCCTGTTTCCGTCATGCGCGTTCCGCCGACCTGGACAATCGCGAGCGCGATGCCGAAATCGGCGATCACCGGTTGTCCGGCTTGCAGCAGAATGTTCTCGGGCTTGAGATCTCGATGAATCACGCCACGTGCGTGCGCGAAGTCCAATGCGCCCGCCATCAACGTCACAAGACGCAATGTTTCGTCGATTGGTAGCTGCTTCTCGCGGTCCAACCGCGCACGTAGCGTCTCGCCTTCGAGATACGGCATCACATAGTACAACAGTCCATCGGCTTCGCCAGAATCAAACAGTGGCAACAAATTGGGGTGCTGCAAATTGGCAGTGACTTTTATTTCGCTTAAAAAACGTTCGGCGCCGAGCACAGCACCGAGTTCGGGCTTGAGGACTTTTATGGCGACGTCGCGATCATGTTTCAGGTCGTGCGCGAGGTACACGGTCGCCATCCCGCCAGCGCCAATTTCGCGCTCGATGCGGTAGCGGTCGCGCAGGAGCGCTGGCAGCTGTGTCGCGCGCACCACCATGTCGGCGTCGGTTGGAATGTTGTTTTCTACGTGCTGTTATTCGGCAACGTTGTTGTCCGATCCCGATGGCAATTGCGGGACGCCATGTTTCGCCGCGACTCGCAACAACCCCGTCTCCGTATACAGTATCAGCTTCTCGCGCGTGTCGGCGATGTCCAAATTGCGCATGGTCAACTGTCCAATGCGATCCAACGGAGTGAAGAACGCCTCGCCGCGCTCCATCGTCAACCGCTCGGGTTTGTATGTGAGATTGGGGCTTGAGGTATCCATGATGGTGTAATCGTTGCCGCGCCGCAGTTCGACCGTCACTTCACCGCTGATCGCACGCGCCACCCAACGCTGTGCCGCGTCACGCAACATCAACGACTGCGAGTCCAGCCAACGTCCTTGATACAGCAACCGACCAAGTTTGCGACCGTTTGCGCGGTACGTCTCAATGGTGTCTTCATTGTGAATGCCGGTCACCAGTCGCTCATAGGCGATGTAGAGCAACGCCAGTCCCGGTGCTTCGTAAATGCCGCGACTCTTTGCCTCGATGATGCGATTCTCAATCTGATCGCTCATCCCCAAGCCGTGCCGTCCACCGATAACATTCGCGTCCATGAATAAATCGAGCGCGCTGTCGTACGTTTTTTCGTTGATGGCGACGGGCAATCCTTCGTGGAAGCGAATCGTGACGGCCTCGCGTTGCACGTCAACATCATCACGCCAAAATGCCACGCCCATGATAGGATGCACGATGTGCACGCCCTTGTTCAGGAATTCCAAATCCTTCGCTTCATGTGTCGCGCCTAAAATGTTCGAGTCGGTTGAATACGCCTTCTCCACAGTCATCTTATATTCGAATCCAGCCGCTATCAGATACTCGGCCATCTCCGTGCGTCCACCCAATTCGTCAATGAACTGCTGATCGAGCCATGGTTTGTACACGCGCAAATCCGGATTTGTCAGCAACCCGTACCGATAGAACCGTTCGATATCATTGCCCTTAAACGTGCTGCCGTCGCCCCAAATATTCACGTCATCGTCGCGCATGGCGGCAACGAGCATGGTGCCCGTGACGGCGCGGCCGAGCGGCGTGGTGTTGAAGTATGTGTTACCGGCGGTGGTGATGTGAAACGCTCCGCACTGCAATGCGGCGAGCCCCTCGGCAACGAGTTGCGCGCGACACTCAACCAGACGCGCGCGTTCGGCGCCATAGGCCATCGCCTTGCGCGGAATTTCGTCGTAGTCGGTTTCATCCGGCTGACCGAGATTGGCCGTGTATGCGTACGGCACCGCACCCTTCGCGCGCATCCAATGCAGGGCAGCGCTTGTGTCGAGGCCCCCCGAAAATGCGATACCGACTTTTTCGCCGACCGGGAGATGTTGTAGAATGTTGGGCATGGCGCAATTTAGGCGCCTCGCCGCGTACGTGCGACAACTCCGTGGCGCTCGGAGAGAGCATGGATGGATTCAACGGCGTTCACGCGGAGACGCGGAGAACGCGGTGAACAGCGCGCAGATATCCTAAGGTAGGGCGAATCCCCATTTCATGTTTTGTTGTTGTATTTGTGTTGCCTATGCTGTTCTCCGCGTCTTCCGCGTCTCCGTGTGAAACCTGCTGTTCCCGACAAGGTGGTATTGGAAAGCAACCGCGAGCGTTGTGAATCGGCTTCTCGCGTTGCATGCGATTTCGTACGCTGGCGCACCGCAGATGGATCGTAAACTACGACCGTATCGCCCGCACATCGGTGCAGTGACCGAATCGTTCGGAATTCACCCGGTCCGCTACCTGTGCGACCTAACACTTTGCGATGCGACCGTCTGCTGTAAAAAAACGGATCTCAGACGCTTGCTGATCTGCTATCACCACGGCCCCGGTCGACAGTCGCACCGCTCCACCAATACGACCAAACGTGAGTGCAGCTTCGCCGGCGATGACCAGTGTAGGCTTCGCGCTCAATCGCCGTGTTTGCTGCGCGTATCCCAGTCCCGCCGCAACGAGAACGCCGACTGTCGCGACCACAGCAATGGAAAGGATTCGCATGTCTCGTCCCACATTAAGGTCAATTTGCTCCCGGATGAACGAACCCTCTCGGGTGCGTCAGCCGCTCAGCTTTGAGAGCGCCGAGCCCTTGTGCACTGCGATGTGATCGGTCTTGTTGCTCTTGATCTCGTATTGTGGCGCCTCAGGACTCGCGCGGTGGGTGTGTCCCTTGTAGTTGAAATCTTGGATATGGACCCAGATGATCGTGCCGCTGACGTGTCCGGCTTCCGAGTTCCATCTGACCCGATCTCCGATCTTGAACGATTCAGCCACCTGCGTTCTCCTTGTTGGCGGGAATCCGCTTAACCATTCCCAAGCGGATCTTACGGATCCATTTTAGGCGCGTGAAGTCACTCGATGCCTTGCTGGCGGAGGTGCGCGCTTGTCGCGCGTGCGCCGATGTCTTGCCGTTCGGACCGCGCCCCGTCGTTCAGGTATCGGCAACGGCACGCCTCCTGATCGCCAGCCAGGCGCCAGGCACCAAGGTGCACGATAGCGGCATCCCCTTCTCCGATGCTTCTGGGGATCGCCTGCGCGAATGGATGGGCGTTTCGTCTGAGGAATTCTACGACGTGAGCAGGGTCGCCGTTGTGGCGTAAACGGCTGCTGGCGCATATGCCCGACCTGCGATTGACTTTGCTGGTTGGCACCCATGCCCAAGTCCACGCGCTCGGACGCGGTAAGATGGCCGAGCGGGTCATGGCTTACCGGGAGCACTTGCCAAGCGTGTTCCCATTGCCGCACCCATCCTGGCGCTCACGGCATTGGGCGGCGAAGAACCTGTGGTTCGAGTCGGACGTGCTTCCGGCATTGCGTATCGCGGTCCAACGAGCGCTCGCATGACGCCCGCAGAACGTCCTCCCGTTTATACGATCGGCCATTCAACGCGGAGCATCGTCGAGTTCGTCGAATTGCTGAGAGCCGGCAGGGTCGAATTGGTCGCCGATATCCGAAGTATTCCGCGATCGCGGACCAATCCACAGTTCAACCTCGATGCGCTCCCGCACGCGCTGGCCGCGTGGCGCATCGAGCATATGCAGATCCTCGAGCTCGGTGGCAGAAGAAAAAAGTCGAAGACCGTTCCACCCGAGGTCAACGGCTTTTGGATCAACCAGAGCTTCCACAATTATGCCGATTACGCGTTGTCAGTCGAGTTTCAGGTCGGCTTGTCGCGCCTCAAGGAAGTGAGCCGGGAGCGACGGTGCGCGATCATGTGTTCGGAATCTGTCTGGTGGCGTTGCCATCGGCGGTTCGTCGCCGATTATCTCCTTCACGACGGGAGAGAGGTCTTCCATCTGATGGGAACCGCGCGAGTCGATGCCGCCAAGCTGAATCCAATGGCGCGCGCGGACGGTGCGTCGCTCGTCTATCCCGCGCCCGATGCACCTAAAGAAAGATTATAGATTGGGCAGTTGGTCGTTTAGGCGCCTCGCCGTGTGGGTGCGACAACTGAGTGGCGAACGGATGTAGCTTGCCGTGATGAAAGTACTGATTCACATCCAGTGGCCGGTGAAGGCGTGGTCCATCCCTGATGCTCACGTGGCCGCGCTCATTGTGGCGTTCCCGGAGATTGAGTTTGTGCGTGCGTTCAACATGGAGAGCGCGGCGAGGGCCGTCGTCGACGTTGATGCGTGCTTCACCCCCGTCCTGACGGCGGAGATGATTGTCTCCGCAGCGAAGCTTCGATGGGTGCATTCACCGGCTGCAGCGGTGGAAGGATTGCTTCCGCTTTCCGTGCTTGCGACACATGGTGTGCTGGTGACGAACTCCAAGGGGGTGCAGGCGATCCCGATTGCCGAACATGTGATGGGTGGGTTACTCGTGCTGTCGCGAAAATTGCACCACACGTTGACCGCGCAGCGCGAACGGCAATGGATTCAGAACGCATTGACCAAAGATTGGCCGCGGCTGCTCCACGGTCAGCGCATGACGATTGTTGGACTCGGCACGATCGGTACGGAGATTGCGAGACGTGCGCATGCATTCGGCATGCACGTGACCGGCGTGCGTCGTACGCTCGATCAGCCGATGGTGCCGTTCGTCGATCGCGTGGTGGGGCCGGCTCAGCTAGACGATGTGTTGCAGGATTGCGATGTCCTCGTCCTGTCGGCACCCGGCGTGTCGTCGACACATCGAATGATAGGCGCCGAGCAGTTTTCGTTGCTGAATCGCGGCGCGTTGTTGGTGAATGTCGCGCGCGCTGGGATTGTCGACGATGCGGCCATGCGCGCTGCACTCGGCAGTGGTCAGCTTGGCGGGGCGATGCTGGACGTGTTCGACCGCGAACCGCTTGACGCGATGGATGCGCTTTGGACGACGCCCAACGTCGTCATCACTCCGCATTGTTCGGGCTTTCGCCAATCGCACTGGGACGACGTGGCCGCACTATTTAGTGACAATCTTCGACGACACCAGCGGGGCGAGTCGTTGCAGAACGTGGTCGATTTGGCGGCGGGGTATTAACTGCCGCGATAGCATGCTGTGCGGCCGGGTCTGGCCATCCCGCGTCCCGCCGCGTAGTGTCTGCGCTTTCCGCGTGTCACCCGATCTGTTCTAGGATATCTATGATCGACCATCACCTCGCGTCGTGCTGTGCGGTTTGGTGGTGCGGATGCGCATGGGCGCGCCAACATTGTTGCGTTCAATTTTTTGCAACAGGCCGGCGCGTTTCCGCGTGATTCAACGACTGGCAAGTATCGCGTAAATGTGGCGAAATTTCAGGTGGGTATGAACGCGCTGACCGAAAAAATGCTCATGTTGCAAGGCAATGGCGACTACGACGGGGTGGGTGCGTTTCAACAAGAGTTTGGCACGATATCAGCAGAACTCCAACGCGATCTTGCCCGTCTGAAAACCAAAGGTATTCAGGTTGATGTGGTCTTTTCGTTCGCGTCCATAACGGCTACGCCATGACCGACATCCCACCAGGTGGGAGATCGGCGAGCCCGACGCAATGGTGAAAATGCCCGACGATTTCACAGTGCCTGCGAAAGGAACGAAGGAAGTCGCGGTGACGTCAGCGCTTGAGCCTACAGACGCAATTCGCATCTGGGGGCTCCTCCCGCATACACGCGTGCGCGGAACGCGCTGGAAGTACACGTTGGAAAAACCAGATGGCACGTCGGAAGTGATCCTCGATGTTCCGCGCTACGACTTCAACTGGCAGACGTATTAATTCTTTGCCACACCTCTCGAACTCCCGGCCGGCCGTAAGCTCAAGTCGATCGCGTGGTACGACAACTCCGCGAGCGGGGTTTTTGTATAGCGTAAACAGCCGCCGACTCAAACCGTCACCGAAGTAGGCGACAAGCGTTCAGTCCACGAACGTCGATACGAGTTCGCGAAATCCCGGTAAAACATCTTCGCCCTCGAGCGCATCGTCGGCCGATAGAAGCGACGCTGTTCCGTCCGCGCGATACACATGCGCACTCCGGCGTTTGGGGTCGACAATCCATACGAGCGAAACGCCGGCGTTGATCCAGTCGGCGAATCTGGCGTCTGCTTCGGACGGCCAATGATCCGCGCGCACATACGCAACATCGGGCGCGCGCACGGTGTCTGGATTGCGTTGCAACGTGAAGCCGGTTTCGGCGGCAACGACGCGACCCAGCCGGTGCTGTGCGACGAATTGGGCAATGGCAATGAGTGCCCGCGCCGCCACATCGCCATGACGCAAGCGCGCGGGTTCGCGCAGCACGAGCATGCCCCGCACTAACTCGCTGCGCACGTTTTCAAGCGGATGCGCGTAGAGTTCGTCGGCAGTCATTAAGGCTGGTGCCTGTGTCATGGCAGCGACCATCTTCTAAAAACGTGCGTAGGACATGGGATGACGATCGCAATCCGCATCAGTCTATCATCACCCGACGGCAATGGAAGGCTACGGCGTGCGGCACCCGCAGTCCAGCGGAGTGAAGATGCAACGTCATCACTCCGCCCGCATCAAGCCGGCTCGCTTAATGCGGACGCGATGACGACCGCGCGCTACTTCGAACTCGCAGCCGCTTTA
Organism: Gemmatimonadaceae bacterium; assembly: GCA_025362635.1. Taxonomy (GTDB): domain Bacteria; phylum Gemmatimonadota; class Gemmatimonadetes; order Gemmatimonadales; family Gemmatimonadaceae; genus Gemmatimonas. Next base: position 7,350 of record JANYFO010000384.1, read on the forward strand.
AATCGCGTGCGAATCTCGAGCAGATCTGCGCTGTGATCGATGTTTTTCTTGATGATGTCTTCAAGCATTTTCATGATCGCGATGTTGTCCTCAACCAGCGTGGGCTCGCCGCTCAGTCGCGTTCCGAAGCCGAAATGCTCGCCGGGTACCAAGACGAGCTCATGCGCGAGTACCACATCACTTGTGCCATCACCAACGCGCACGGCAACGAACTTCTTGCCGGTTTTTTCCATGTAACTGATGCGCAAACCGGTCGCACTGGACGGCCACGGCGCGTACGCATGCGACTGTCCGTCACTGCCTTCGAACGAGGTAGAAGCGGTGGTCAGCTTGTCAAAGTTGCGCTCGAAACCGCCAACGTACAAAAGTGCGTGTCGCATGGAGATCAATCGGGAGAGAGGTCATGGGCCGGTTGGATAACCGGGCGCTTCCCAAGATTACGTCATCGACGGACGATCGGCGAGGTGCCTGGCCCGAGAAATTGCTTTCTCGGCCATGTCTCCCGAGTGCCTAGACCGTTTCCGTGCGCACCACACGCGCGGTCGCCCCAACATCCGGTGTCACATCAATACCGTTTGGGTGCACTACGAAGCAGGTCGCACCACTACCGCTCATCATGCCAATCCCCGGCGCTCCAAGCTCGCGCACACGGTGCGCCGCGGCGCGAACGAGCGGCAACGTTGTCGCGACACCCGTGTGCATCGCAGGGACGATGGCCTCGAAGTCGTTCGCCGCGACTGCGCATACATTTTCCCACGATGAAAAGGCGTCACTCGCGTACGCACCCGCCGCATAGGGAAAGGTGCTAGTGTGCGACGCTTCTTCCGCCCGTGATCGCGCAAGAGCCGCATATGCCTGGCCAGTGTGCACACCGGTTAGAAATGCAACAAGCGTGACCGCCATCTGTGGTAGCGGTGTAAGCGTGAGCAGTCGGTCGCCGCGTCCCCACGCAAGAGCAAGACTTGCTTCGCTCACAAAAAATGCTATGTCCGCGCCGAGCGTTCCGCCGAGCGCAATAAGCGCGGCGTGATCGAGTGGGTGCGGGCACAACGCGTTCAACGCGCGTAGCACCGCAGCTCCATCGGCACTGCCTCCGCCTAGCCCACCACCGACGGGAATATGTTTCTCGATCGCGATCTCCCACCCTGTATCCCATTGCGTAGCGTCAGTAAACGCGACCGCCGCACGCCACGCAATATTGTCTTCCTGCGCACCAATGCCTCCCGATGGCATGGCCGGACCATCGCAAGACAACAAACGTCCGCTCGCATTTGTCGCCACATGCACCACGTCATGCAGCGCCAGCTTCTGAAATACCGTCTCGATACTGTGAAACCCACTCGCTTCGCGCGCAAGAATGCGCAGGAGCAAATTAATTTTCGCATGCGCGCGCATCACGCGTCGCACGGGCACACTCGACGATCCGTTGCTCACGAACGGACCTCTGTGCGTCGCAACGATGACATGGATACACCGAGGCGTGCTGCGTACAACGCCCCGAATGCGGTGATTGGAATAAATGTCAGCAGGTGATATCCAATTGCCCAACTCACCGCGAGGTTGCTTGGCACGCCGTACACGCCCAACCCGACCGTCGCGAATGCCTCGAATGTTCCGAAAAACCCAGGTGCACTGGGAATTGACGCTGCTAGTCCAAGCACGCCCTGCAGAAAGAACGCGGCCGACACGGGAACGTCGATGCCTACCGCCAGCAGGCCGAGGTAAATGCCAAACGCGTTTACCAGCCAGTGCACGATGGCCCACGCTAAGACGGCTAGAAATCGACGCGAATCTTTAAGCACCGCAAGCCCGCCAATCGCGTGCTGCACAAAGTGTACAATGGTTGCTTCGTGTTTCGGAATAATGCGATGTGCCAGACTGTACACCACTCGCATGGAACGCGCCGGTTGCAATACCATCACGTAACACAAGACCAAAAGTATGACCACCACCACCACTGCACCGGCTGCCAACTGCGGCACGCTCCGTCCGCCCAACGTAACACCCAGCGGAAACACCGGATCCAGCATTGCACTAAACATCATCGCAAACACTACGATTGCATCGAAGATTCGATCGACGGCGAGTGACGCGAGTGCTGTCGACAGCCGAACTCGCGGTTGTTCACGCGTGAGTGCAAGCGGGCGGGCAAACTCACCAGCTTTGAACGGAAAGATATTGCTTACCATGATCCCAATCGCGGTACTCCGCCACAATGCGCCAAATGGCAGCACGCCAGCCGTTGGCGCCAAAATGGTTTGCCACCGTCGCGCGCGCAGTGGGAAAATGCACGTCGACACCAACGTGCTTGCGACAAAGAGCAGCAGATTCGAGTGACGCAAAACATCCCACACTACGGGCAACGATACGCCGCGCAACGTCCACCACAACAGCACAATGCTGAGTGCGATGCCAAGCCATCCTTTCCAACTGCGCATCAGGAATTGTGTGCGTGCATCAGGTGGTGCCTGCCAGATTCAGTAAATCTGACAGTTCCTCAAAAAGCGCATGCGCCCGTGGCTCGGCCAGGCTGCCGCGTTCCCAGTATGTGCGCAACTCATCGCGCACGTCACGTGCACGCGACACGGCCGAGTGTCCGCGATACAGCAACGTGTCGATCGGCACAATTATTGGTGCAGCTGTTGCGGTGTTTACGCCTTCGCCACCGCGTTCGCTTGCCCACGCGAGCGTTGTGTCCTTCACGCGCGCAGCGAGTTCGTGGTCGGTGAGCTCGCGATTCATCAGCAGCTGTGCGAACAATTGCACGGTGATACGTTCCCGAGATGGCTCAAGTGGTGAGCGTGCCATGCGCGTGGCCAAGGTTGCAATACTGGCTGCGCCATAGCTTTCCGCAACGTCCGATAGCCCCATGAGTGCGCGTCGGACACCGTCACTTAAAGCCAGTCGCGATGGACCCGCCGGACTTATGGCCAGCGCGGACGATTCGCGCGCCACACCGTCTGCGGCTGCGGCAATGTCATTACGAAAGCGTTCCGCAATCGTGATCGGGGGCGCGGCACTGCGCTGCAAAATGGCCGGCATGCCATCTTCAGGAAAGAAACGATTGATCGGCACAACTCGTGTCGAGGGCGACTGCGCTGGCGTTGATGTAGCGAGATAGCCGGCCGCCACTGCTGCGAGTGCAACAGACTGTGTGCGACTGCGCCGCTGCTCGGCTTCGGTCCATTGCTGCGCGTTGCCCACAAGCGCACGGAGTTCGACGAGCGCGCCTCGCACGGCGAAGTGCAATCGCTGATCCCACCGCAGCTCACCATCTCGTAACCCAGTGGCCAATCGCTCGATCGTTGATGCGAGTTCTGGCAGTCCTTCTAATCGCGTCATGGTCGCGCTGCCACGCAGTGCGCGTGCGTGCGTGAGGAATGCCGTCTCGTCGGGCGATTGGTCGTTGGCATCGGCCATGAGTTGATCCAGCCGATCCAAATACTCAGTGGCTTCGTGCTGGAAGAACTCCAGCAAAGCGTGCGGTACAGTCATAAGGCATGGGGGCGAGCGGCGTCCATCGCAGCGCGAATTTCGCGCACGGCTGCAGACAACCCGACGAAAATGGCGCGACCAATGACGGCGTGTCCGATATTTAGCTCTTCAATTTCTGGAATCGCCGCGACGGGCCCGACATTTTCTACCGACAGCCCGTGTCCAGCATGCACCGAGAGTCCACAAGCGGCGGCTGCGGTCGCGCTTGCGGCCAGTGCAAGCAACGTCCGCGGATCTGCTGCCGCGCGAGAATACCGTCCTGTATGCAGCTCAACGGCGTCCGCGCCCAATGCGTGAGATCGTTCCACCGCCTCGATGTCAGGATCAATGAACAGACTCGTGCGCACTCCCGCGCGTTTCAAACGCGCAACAGCAGCGCCGATGACTGCCGCGCCGCGCACGAGGTCGAGTCCACCTTCCGTTGTTACTTCTTGGCGGCGTTCGGGAACCAACGTGACTTCCGTTGGTCTCAAGGCAAGCGCGAGTGCTACCATTTCATCTGTCGCCGCACACTCAAAGTTGAATCCGCGCGTCAGCTGGGTGGAGAGACGTTGAATATCGTCGTCTTGCATATGACGACGATCTTCGCGCAAATGGGCGGTAATTCCGTCCGCACCCGCACGTTCGCACAGCAGTGCGGCCGCAACAGGATCTGGCGTTACGCTCCCTCGAGCCTGCCGAACAGTCGCCACGTGATCGATGTTGATGTACAAACGTTGATACAACGTCATCTCGGAAGACTCCAGCGGGGGGTCCGTCGTGTGCGGCGCGTGCGCATGAAGTATCGTACTATATCGCGCGAGCGTCGTGTCGACGTTTAGCAATCACGCCGAAGGCGGAGGGGTTCGTGGTACGTCAGGGAATGTTGCTGTGGGGACTCTTTGCGATCACCGCATGCACCCGCACGGTCGCGACCACGTCGGTCGTACCCGCGAGCGCGAGGGTTATCAGCACCGGCGGCAGCATCGGCGCTGCCACGTCGCGCGGCGCGATTGAAGGGTTTATGACCGCGGTGAAGGCGCAGGATTTGCAAGGCATGTCGGCCATGTGGGGCACAAATAAGGGTGCGGCACGCGACCTGATGAAGCGAGAGGAGATGGAGAAACGCCTCGTCGTGATGCAGTGCTTGCTCATGCATGACAAGTGGAGCTTTGCCGAAGAGCAGGCTCGATTGCTCACCGGCGGTCATCAGCAGTTCCTCGTGCAAATTCAACGAAAGCAAGTGACGGCAAAGACCGTATTCAGCACGGTTCCGGGTCCGGGTGGCCGTTGGTTGGTGGAAAACGTTGAAGTGGCGCCGCTCAAGGACTTTTGTAGCTGACGGATGGTTCTCGGCATCGACCGTGTTGGCACCCTGCTAATATTCAGAGAGTTCCACAAGTACGCCGCCGGTGGCGGACGGATGCAGAAAGGCTATACGTTTGCCTTCGGCGCCAATTCGAGGAATGTCATCGATGAGGCGGAGTCCGGCGGCGCGGCATCGTGCGAGCGTCCCGTCTAGATCATCGACAGCAAAACACACGTGATGGATACCGGGGCCGCGCTTCGCAAGAAACTTCCCGATAGGTGAGTCTTGAGACTTGGCTTCGAGAAGTTCGACGAGCGATTCCCCAGCAGCGACGCCGGCAATAATGGCGCCGTCAGCGTCGTCCATGGGCACCTCGGGCATGCCGAGGATGTCGCGGTAGAACGGAAGGAGTGCGTTGAGGGTATCAACCGCAATGCCGATATGGGCAATGCGGGTACTGCGGCGGAGGGGGTCGGTCATCATGTCATCTGGGCGTGGGCTGAGTCTGAATTC
>JANYFO010000389.1 GCA_025362635.1 Gemmatimonadaceae bacterium
CAGATGATCGGCCCACGCGTTGGTCATCGCCAGGCAAATCATGCCTTTCGCATCGAGCATGAAGTTGACCATTTCCGGCGTCACCGACTCCGCCGCGCAAACAAGATCTCCTTCGTTTTCGCGATCCTCATCATCGGCCACCACCACAAACTTTCCCGCCGCGATATCGGCGAGCGCCTGCTCCACCGTTCCAAATCCCATGCTCTGCTTATCCAGTGCCTCGCGCGACATCATCTCGTCTCTCGTTGCGCCAACTGTGGCGCCAGTAATCGTTCAACATGTTTGGCGAGCACGTCGGCTTCGATATGCACCGTATCGCCGACGGCAAGCGCTCCCAGCGTGGTGTGTCGTTGTGTGTAGTCGATAATTGACAACTGCACACCATTTTCGAGCAATGCGTTTACCGTCAAACTCACGCCGTTTACGGTGATCGATCCATACGCCACCATGAGCGGTTGCAAAAGGACCGGCAATGCAATGTCAATGAGCAGCGCATCGCCATACTGCGATCTACTCGTGACCGTTCCTAGATCGTCGACATGCCCCAGCACGAGATGTCCTCCCAGTCGATCACCGAGACGCATCGCGCGCTCAAGGTTGATGCGAGTGTCGGCGCGCCACGTACCGATATTCGTCCGTTCGAGCGTTGTCACGACTGCGGCAACGGTGAACCAGCCGCGCCCCTGATTGTCTTCTCCGCATTCACGCACCGTGAGACAGGCCCCGTTGATCGCGATGCTCTCACCGTTTACAAGGTCGTGATACCGACATTGCACGCGCAATTCGCGCCCGGCCGCCGTGCTGGAGACCTGCTCGATAAAGCCGATGTCGTCAACGAGTCCTGTGAACATCCGGTGCTTCGTCTCCAAAATCGACATGTGAAACAGCATAAACGGTTTTCAAATCCTGGCCGAACACTGCTCGACTCACGACTCGAAGTGTGGGAGCCACGGCGGCCGATTGTGGCGAAAATGCAGCGAATGCCGCAAGCGCTCCAGCACCCAGAATGACCGGTGCCTGAAAGATAACCAGGCGATCAAGCAATCCCGCGGACAGGAACGAGGAGGCGAGCCCTGCCCCGCCTTCGACGAGGAGGTGTCGCACATCACGGTTTCGGAGCGCAAACAGCGCGTCATGCAGTGAACTTGCGCTTATGACGCCGATGCCAAGTTGCGCGAGTGTCGCACTGGCCCCAATGTGCGCGGGATCAACAATCACAATTACTGGAACCTGCTTCGACGACACCGCGAGCGCACTGCTGGTCGGCAGTCGTGCCTGGCGATCGAAGACAACTCGGACGGGTGCCACGCGCGGGCGCGCAACCTCCCGAACGGTCAGCGCCGGGTCGTCCACCAGCACAGTGTTAATGCCAACTGCAATGGCGTCAGCCTCGCTGCGCATGCGGTGCACTTCGCACCGCGACTCCGGCCCAGTAAGCCAATGGCGCGCGCGATGTGCATCAACGACCGCGCCGTCTATCGACACCGCGAGCTTGAGCGTCACAAATGGTCGACTCGTCGTGCGCGTGGCGAAGAGAAACGGCGCGTTGAGTTCGCATGCTTCATCTCGTAGTACCTCGCTAGTCACGGCAACGCCATGCGCGCGTAACCGCTCGGCGCCACCGCGCGCGACAGGATGGGGATCTGCCACAGCGTACACGACACGTTGAACACCCGCCGCGATAAGTGCATCGGTACATGGCGCAGTCTTTCCGTGATGATTGCACGGTTCCAGCGTGACGTACACAGTGGCACCGCGCGCCGCTTCACCGGCAACCATGAGCGCCGCAATTTCTGCGTGCGCGCCGCCGTACGTCGCGTGCCAACCTTCGCCAACAATCAGGCCATCGCGTACAATAACCGCCCCCACTTTGGGATTCGGCGCTACGTGTCCTGCTCCATATTCGGCAATCTCAAGTGCGCGCGACATGAATTGCGCATCCGCTACCGCATTCTCCGACATCACAGTGCGCGCCTCTTGCAGCGCCACACCAAACGCTGCATCAGAATCGAGCAGTAACGCCGATCGAGCCGTACCGATAGCCCTCATTGGCCTGCCGTCCGCCGAACGTATTTACCGTTTGACGCACGGTTCCCGCGCTCGACCACCCAAATTCTGCCACGATGCGCGCTACAATAAGTCCCAGCGACGCATTCACGAACGCCGTGCTCCGCGTGAGCTTGTCCTCAAGACTCGGTAACTCGACCGCTGCGCGACGCAAGCCAACCGGCGCAGTGGCCTCGTTGATAACAGCACTCACACCGCTTGTTCCAACGATTTCATCTTGCCCCACTCCAATCGCAAGCCCGAAGAGTACGACGCGTTTGCTAACGGTTAGTCGAAATGAATTGGACGTGACGGACGCGTTTGTGATCTGCAACGTGTCGTCGCTTGGCGTGTACGCGAAGTCAAGTGTGGGCATGCGACGCCGCATATAGCTCAGGCTCACCCCGGGGATAAGCGTTGATTCTTGCAGCGCGCCAACGCGAACGCCATACGAAAACGCAACACCACCGCCGCGAGGCTTTAGTCGCAGTGCATTTTGCGAGACACTCGGCAACGCCATCGCACCAACTAGGAGGTCGACGCCCCCAACGTTAGTCAGGCCAAGTGGAACACCTTTGAAAAAACCAATGCCTAGGTCAACGGACGGCATGGGAATAGGCGTTCGTGCGGCACCAAAATCGCTTGAAACCGCGGTGCTGCTAGACACACTTAACGGCACCGAGTTTCGCGGCAATTGACCATCAACCGCCACGATGCGCAGCGACACAGCGCGCTTCCCCCATCCGCCTAACGTACCACCTTCGCCAAGCAGTACGTTGCCACCAGCGACGGCCACACCAACTTGCGGCACGACGAATGAAAAGAGATCTGACGCCTTTTGACAGATGTCACGACCGTTCCCAAAGGTGGATGGCGTAACCGTGCAATTCGCGGCAGTTTGGGCGCTCGCGGAAATGATCGGTATCGCCACGCCCATTATCGACGTCACGAGGCCGATGCGCGTAATTACGCGACGTTTGGAACTCATGCAACGACTCCATCGAAACGGACTTTGCCGGAACCGCGAACCACGCGACCAAGCTCCCACGCGACGATGCCGCACGCCGTTGCACGTGCGCGAATGCTACGGACAAATTCTGGCGCCGTGATGACCACCATGCCGACCCCCATGTTGAACGCACGGAACATCTCGTGACGCGAGACCGCGCCTGCATCAGCCAGTACCCTGAACGTTGATGGGATGGTCCATGAGGTCGTGTCGACATCGGCGTCGAAACACTCGGGCAGCGCGCGATTTAAATTGCCGGGTAAGCCGCCGCCCGTGATATGCGCCATGGCATGAATATTGTTCAGCACGGGCCGTAAACACGCGACATATGATCGGTGCACGCGGAGCAGCACATCAGCCACCGTTGCGCCCTCCGCATCGGGAAACGCATCGTGCACGCCGAGGCATAAGCGTTCTGAGACGATGCGACGTGCGAGCGAATAGCCATTGGTATGCAGTCCATCGCTCGCGAGTGCGACGAGGAAATCTCCGTCTCGCACACGCGCGCTCCCGAGCACGTCCTCTTCTTCGACGATACCCGTGATGAACCCGGCGAGATCATAGTCGG
>JANYFO010000390.1 GCA_025362635.1 Gemmatimonadaceae bacterium
CGTGATGATGGCGGACAGCCGGCACAATGTCTTGAAGTTCAGACAATTTTGCCACCAATTCGGCACTTTTAATCGGATGGAGCTCCATTATCGCCCGTTCCTCAGGGGTAAGTCGACCAGGCTTCGAGAGGATTGGAGCAAAAATTTCGTGGATTTTCCCTACGTCGTGTAATAATGCGGCGATTGAGATTCTTTTGATGTCCTTGCTGGGAAGCAAGACTGCACGGGCAATTATTCTTGAATACTTTGAAACGCGCTGCGAATGACCTGATGTGTACGGATCCCGAAACTCGACGGTGTGCACGAAGAGTTCCAACAACTCTTTATTAGTGTTCTCAAGTCTGTGCTTGACTCGATATGTGACGTTAAAACCGATCACAAGGACACCTAACGACAGCATCCCCCAAGGTCCCCAATCGACGAAGACTCGCGCAAAAACATAAACCATCGGTATTGCGAAGACGTCATAGAGAAGGCCACTCGCGTTTCCCTCGTACCACGTATTCCAGATGCCCTTCCCTTCAGCTAATCCGACCGCCGCGGCAACCGAAAACGTATTGATTAGAAGAAAGCTTACTACCGCAGCCGCATGGGGAAGCGCTGCAAACGATTTATCGAGCTGTAGCGAGTGTCCACCGAGAACAAGGTAGATCAAACTAGCAAGCGAGGCCGCCAGTATCAGCTGCGCAATGTTGAAAGCGCGCTTAATTGCTGGTTTTGGCTTTCCAATTTCCGTAACGGTCGAGCATAAGCCCACTAATGCGACGGACGCCCATGATGGATAGAGTACCAATGCAGACAAGTACGGAATAAAAGATACTTCTCCAAAAGTGTTGCCTTGGACTCGATAGCGAGTTTGTGCAGCAACGAATCCGAGCAACGCGATGACTCCAGCGCCGAAGAGCAGCCCTGCATCTACTTCCGGATTTCGCAGGTACAAAACCACAAGCGTGGCAGCCGAAGCCGCCACAATCGCGTACACGTAGGCGATCACTCTTGTTTTCATGTAGTTCTTAAAAATGGCGCCCCCGCCATCCTAGCCTACCCTAGCCCCAAGTCTTGGTTTCTACCAAAACGAACGACCAAAAAGCGCTCACGAGCTGGGCCAGAATTTCCATGTTGCGTCACCTCCCTTGTGGGTAGTCACGCGTGCCCCGCTCGGGACGCCGCATGCTTATCCAGGTTGGCTCCGCTCCTACTACTTTGGCCTGCCCGCTCCGCTCCGCTCTACCGGGAGACGGGGACGTTTACCGAACATCGCCTACAAAGAGACGACGAGATTGACTTACCGAAGTCACGCGGCTTCGCGCGACTTACGGGGAAACGTGGATCCATCGATTCGTGGCATCGAGCACAGCAAGCACGGCACTCGTCTCCGAGCTCTCACGCACCTCACAGCTACCGGTCAACGCCACCGCCTCTCGGCCAGCGCGCGCGGCAACACTCACGAACACATACTCGCGATTAAATGCCGCGATTAACGTCGAGCCTTCCAACGACACACTCCGTTCACCAGCGGGATTCGCGCGAAACGTTTCCGCGATCGCCGCCGCCGTAGCACGAGCGGCCAAGTCAATTCTCGACCGCTCACTCTCCTGACCTTCCGCCTCACCAACGAACTCCTGACCATCCCGGCTCAAAATGACGCGGCACGTTACACCCCGTAATCGAGACCGACGGACTTCCACCCCTTCAAAGACAAGCACTCGTCGTCCCGCTGGCGCGACGTCTGCAATCTGCGGCGCTAGCGGCACGGCCTTCGCGCGCTCAAACGGAGGCGGCGCGATCGGCTGTAGCGGCGGCGCGTAACTCGCTGATGCCGACTGCGCAGACGAGGCGCGCGGCTCAATTGGACGAGGCTGGTCGAGTGACGTTGCGATCGAAATTTTGCGATGATTTACACGCAAACCGAGCTGCGCAATAAGCGCAGACTCGATATTTCGGACGGTTTGTTTGGGTGCGACCTGTTCGGTGGTCAGCACGTGCACCTCGTCAATCGCGCCCGTCTCGCCCGGCACAATCCGGACCGACAAAACTCCAGGAAGCGTAGCGATTAGCTCTTCCGCACGTCGAAGCGGGAGCACGCTGCCAGCAATGGAGCTAGCGGGCATCGAAGGCGAGGTCATGCCGAAATTGACTGGGATCGACAGGGGGGAGCTCCACAGTGAGATCTGACCGTCATAGATCATCCAACTAACCAGCTCAAGCGTAGGCTAATATGTGGGGCAGATCACTTATCGGCAAGGACCAAACGCAAGTAAGACGTTGTCCGATATAGCGCTAATGCTGCACACCTCAACCTTCGTCGAGAGCGTCGTCGTCCTCTCCTTCATATTCGCGCAACTTGCGGTACAACGTCCGCTCACCGATGCCGAGCAGATCCGCTGCTTTGCGGCGATTCCCGGCAGTATCACGCAGTGCAGCCTGAATCGCAACACGTTCGATGTCGGCCATCGTCATCCCCGGACCGAGCGTAATACTTGCAGCGGGCTGCGATTCGTCGCGGGGTTCAATGGCACGGACCAGCACCGGTGCTACGCCTGGCATGTAGTTCGATCCATCCGTCGTCGACTGCGCGCGCACTTCACCCATCCACCCAACGTTCGATCGCGGCGCCTCCACATCCATGCGTCGCCGCAACTCCTCGACTTGCAACTTGAGCTCCACGAGCGAGCGCACAATAAATTCCAACTCTCGTCCCTGCGCGCGCTCGCCTTCTCGTAGTTGCGGCCCGACATGCACGGGCAACAGCCGTCTTCCACCGGCATCGCGAATTGCGCGCGGAATATCATCAGCAATGATCTCACGACCGTGCGCCAGCACCACCATGCTCTCCACAAGATTGCGCAGTTCACGCACATTGCCGGGCCATGGATATTCGATCAACAACGTCATCGCATCAGCGGAGATGCCGTGGAACGGTCGATCATGCAGACGCGAAAACTCTGCGACAAAACGCCGCACCAACAATGGAATATCTTCCTTACGGTCGCGTAATGGTGGCAAATAAATCCGTAACACATTGAGTCGATAATACAGATCCGCGCGAAAGCCGCCGTCTTCGACGTGCTCGCGAAGCGGTCGATTCGTCGCCGCTACAACGCGCACGTCGATCGGGATGACCTGTGTACCGCCAACACGCGTCACTTCACGCTCTTCCAGCACCCGCAACAACTTGACCTGCGTACTTGATGGGACTTCGCCAATCTCGTCGAGAAAGAGCGTGCCGGTATCCGCGAGTTCGAAGCGACCAAGCCGACGTTCCGCCGCGCCAGTAAATGCACCCTTCTCGTGCCCAAACAATTCACTTTCGAGCAACGTTTCCGGCAACGCGCCAACATTCACTGCGATAAATGGTTTGCCGCGACGAGGCCCGAGGCGGTGAATTGCGCGTGCAATGAGTTCTTTGCCAGTCCCGCTTTCGCCCTCAATCAGCACGGTGCTCGACACCGGTGCGATCTGCTCCACTTTCACCAGCACTTCACGAATCGCTTCTGATTCGCCGACAAGTCCCGTTAACTGGGCCAGACGTTTGCGTTCGAGACGTCGACGAATACTATCGACAACTTCTTCCATCACGACGGGCTTCGACCACGTCTCGACGTACCCCACGTCGCGCAGTCTCTCATGCATCGTGGCATCGGACACGTCAGTGAAGCCAATCACTGGGACACCTTCCCAAAGTTGCTGCCGAACAAGCGCAACATTGACGGGATCGAGCAACGCGCCGGTC
>JANYFO010000422.1 GCA_025362635.1 Gemmatimonadaceae bacterium
TGCTGCGCTGTGCTCAACGCGCCAAACCCGACGACGTTAATGTCGAGGCCGCGATACAATCCATCGGGTGACGGCGGCAACATCCGGCTCAGGCGCGGGTCAACGACACCACCAAATTGAGAGCCGTTGAGCAGGTTGACAACAAACTGTGTTGGTCGGTACGCGTTGATGTTGCCGCGCGTGCGTCCGTAAAAGTTGATGTCGTCATTTTGCGTATTCGGGTAGGTCAGCAGCGCATCGTCAAAGTTACCGGCAAATGACTTGTCGACCGCGGAGATGACGTCAGCCGGTTTGTACGTCGACTTGTTGGAGTAATGATTCAAGTTCAACGCCAGCATGCCGTACGCGAGCTTCAGCCACTTCGTGCGATCACCGTTGTAGATCTTGTCCGTGCGTGCGAGATACGCCGCGTCCACCGCGCCATCGGTCTTCTGTAAAAGTTCGATGGCCCGCGTGAGTAGACGTTGCGTCTCTTGATACGCGTATTCTTGCGTGTCGTAGTTGAAGGTGAACTTTGATTGATCGATCGCTTCTTTGACGATAATCTCGCCGTGCATATCGGTCAGCACCTGCCAGCCCCACGCTTTTAACACGTATCCCACACCGAGCAGGTCCCATCGTTGCTCGGCCTCCGCTTTGGTGTTCATGTCCACCAAGTTTTGTCCAAGTGTCCAGTACACATCGCGCCATTGTTGCGCGGCGTTGTCACTGGATGGATCGTAACCCATACGGTCCCAGGTGGTGATGACCGTGCTGGTGAGCAACCACTCTTGGTTGTAGCGACCCATAAAGCGGCCGTCATACAGTGGTGACGTCACCATCCAATGCAACATCGGCGAGAGATACAGATTGGCCGATACAACTTGTGGGGCGTTCGGATTGGTGTTGACGTCGAGAAAATCTTTGCAACTCGTCGACAATGCGAGCACACCGCCAAGCAGGACTGCGCGAATGATGTTCATCGGCTTTTTGGTGAGCAGGGTGTGCAGGGACTTGCGACCTGTTGAACGTGCATAAAAAGAATTCATTTTCAGAATCCGATCTTGAGCGCGAAACTGACGCCACGTGGCACGGGGAAGTTGCCGTAATCGATACCAGCAGCGCCGGATCCGCCAACGGCCGCGGTGTTGCCATTCACAATCGGGTCAAGCCCGGTGTAGTTGGTGAAGAGCAACAGGTCAGTGCCGGTGATGGAAATGCTGGCGTCGCGCGCGTTCAAAAATCTTCCTGGGAGCGCATAGCGGAGACGCACGTCCTTCAGCCGCACCCAGTTGATGTTCTTTTCTATAAACAGTTCCTCGCTGATGTTCGTGTAGTACGAGGTCTGCACGGCGGGAATCACCACGATGTTATTTGGCGTTGGATTCGCTGTGTTTTCTTTCCCGTCTCTTAAGACGCCGGCGATAACACGAGGTGTTTCTCTATCGAGCGTACGCGTGCTGAGACCGCGCGCCGTGAGGAACTGCTCCGTCGCATTAAACACATCGCCGCCCTTGCGGATATCGACGAGGAAGTTGAGCGAAAAACGCTTGTACCGGATGGTGTTGGTCAGACCGATGGTGAAATCGGGTTGACGATCATATCCCGCATTGACAAACGTGCTAGAGCGCAGCGGCAGACCCGTGGTCGGATCGATGAGCAGCTTGCGTGATCCGGGGATCGTATCGCGGAGATAGAACAGACCGGTCAGCGAGCGCGTGGAGAGTCCGGGCGCCGTACCATTGCGCACGTTGCCAAAGAGCCATGTATCGGAGACGTACGATTCCGGCAGCGCATTGGGCAGTGCGAGCACACGTCCGTGGGCGCTTTCGAAGTTTGCAAGCACGTCCCACGAAAAGTCGCGCTTCAACACCGGCGTACCGCGGAGCGACACTTCAATGCCCTCATTGCGTGTCACCGCGCCATTCAGATTGAACAAAATGAATCCGGTGGCATAGCTGCCGCGAATGTCATTGACGATTTGGTTCTTCGTCTGCTTGCGATAGACGGTTACGTCAAGTCCGACGCGGTCATGGAAGAAGCCCAACTCGGTGCCGAGCTCGCTCGATCGCGCAAACTCTGGCTGCAAGTTCAGATTCGGGCCGGTGAAGCCGTATCCATATCCACCGTTCGTTGTCGTCTTGTACTCAAGCGAGGGGCGATACGCGTACGGGCGTGCATCCTTTCCGACTTCGGCGTAACTGGCTCGCAGTTTGCCCGTCATAAATCGACCAATGGCTGGGAAGGCATCGGAGAAAATGAGGCTCGACGAGATTGACGGATAGAAAAACGAGTTACTCGCGACAGGGATGGTTGACGTCCAGTCATTCCGTCCCGTGACGGTCACATAAAGATACTTTTGGTAGTCGACCGTTAGCTGTCCGAAGGCGCTGAGCAGGCGACGTTGTGAAATGGTCGTGCGATTGGTGCGAAGATTGGTGTTGTTGATCGAGATAAAATTTGGGTCCAAGAAATCCTGACCCTTCAGTGCGTCAGTGGACGACTTGGCGTCAGAGACTTGGTTGCCCAACAGGCCACTGACGGAAATACGCTTGGTCAACGCGTGGCTGTACACATTCAGCAACGTGACCGCGTTGATATTCCGTGTGATGTCGTTGGCTTGGTCGAGGACGCCGTTGTACGTGATGCCCGACGCGCTTTCCGGATTGCGTTCGATCAGATTTTGATTGGTGTAGCCGTCGACACCGATCGTAGTTTTGAGTTCGCCCCACGAAAACGGTGTGACAATGAGGCCGACGTTGGTGATTAGACGGCTCGTCTTTGCATTGATTTTGTTCTTTTCGACGTTGAAATACGGATTGTCGATTTCGCTCGCGGCGGCGAGTAGCGTTTTCCGCCGTCTGTTACCAGCGGGCGTGAGATAATCTTTGGCGTTGTCGGTTTGTGGCCAGAGCATTAAGCCGATGAGTGGACCGTTGTCGCCCTTCGTTGCTTGGTTGTTGTCAGCGTACGAATAGTTCATTGACAAGTCGGCCTTGAACCATGAATTGGCGACAACTTGCGACCGTCCCGTGATGTTGATGCGTCCGTAATCCGAATTCGGCACCACACCGGCCTGCTTCGTGGACGACACGCCAAGTCGAAAGTTCACGCGATTGTCGGGTGATGCCCCGCTGAACGACAAATTGTGGCTTTGTGTTAACGCCGTCTTGAAGAAGCCATCGACATTATCGAAAAACGGTGTGCCGGCGGCGTACGGATTGCCGAAGTACGAGAACGAACCGAGGGTGTTGCCGTCGACAGACGTTGGACCGTAGGTCCGTTGGAGTTGCGGACGCGTTCCGGTTCGTTCGACGCGGAAGTTGTTGCTGTACTCCATACCACCACCAGACTGCCCATGCTTGGTGGTAATGACAATCGCCCCATTCGCGGCGTCGATGCCGTACAACGCGGAGGCCTCCGGACCCTTCAGGACGACCAAGGATTCGATGTCCTCGGGATTGATATCGGCAGCGCGATTGGTAAAGTCGATGCCGCGATTATTAAACGCCGTGAGGGAACCTGGCGCGTCCGATGCCAAGACGCCGGTGTTGAGCGTTTTGTTGTCCATCGGCAATCCATCGATGACCATCAGCGGTTGGTTGCTGCTGCTGATGGAGCTGACGCCTCGAATTGTGATGGAGGACGATGCACCGGGGACGCCAGAACTGCTGATGACTTCCACTCCGGCAACACGTCCTTGCAGCGCGTTGATAAAATTTTCGCGGTGTGTGTCCGCGATGACCGGACCTTGCACACTCTGCTGCGATGTGCCGAGGGAGCGTTGCGTCGTGGTCTGGCCTAGCGCCGTGACGACCATTGCATCGAGTGTCGCGACCCTGCTGAGTTGAACATTGATGCTATTCTCCGAACCGACCGTGCGCTCTTGTGGGACAATGCCGATGAGCCTGTACTGGAGCACTTGGCCGGAGGCGACGCGAATGGAATAGTTGCCATCGCTTGTGCTGAGCGTGCCCGTACCTGTGCCTTTGACGACCACCGATACGCCGGGCAATGGGGCGCCGCCTTCGCTCGTGACTTTACCGGTC
>JANYFO010000006.1 GCA_025362635.1 Gemmatimonadaceae bacterium
CAAAGATTTTGATCAAATCTGCACCGCGCGACTTGAATTGTCGCACACTTGCGCGCAATGAATCGGGAGATCCACCCTTCGTGGTTTCGTTCAGTGAGCCGAGCGACGTGAGCACGCGCGGACCGGGTATGACGCCACTATTAATCGCATCGCGCAACGGTCCGTTTTCAGGTTCGCCAACACTTTGGACTGTGGTGAAACCTGCGTGCAATGTTTTCCACGCGTTGCCGGCTTGATTGAGCGAGGATACGGCAGGTGAGTCACCGTCTCCAGTCGCGTGGAGCCGACCCTTGTCGTTGATATACCAGCCAAGGTGCACGTGCGTATCGATGAGCCCTGGGAGTACAGTGCGCGTGCGCAAATCTATGGCGCCGAGCGGTAACGGACCCGTCGACGGCGTGAGTCGAGTAATACGTCCGTTTTCGACTACGATATCCATGTTTTGGAGCACGTGTCCGGAGCCGTCGAGGATTCGGGCGGCGCGGAGCGTGATCGGCGTAGTCTGCGCACCTCGCGCTGCGGCGGCGCGAGGCATGGACTGCGCAACAGTCGTTGTCGAGACAAGGGCTGAGAGCACGAATGAACGAAACAACGAGTGCATGGCGAATCGCATCACTGGGGGGGGTTAAGGGCTAGTTGGAAGAGAAAGCGAGCGCGCGAGAACGGCAAGGGTGCAACCGTGACGTAGTTTTCACCGCTACGCATCAACCTAAGGAAGGAAACTTCGCGCTGGTCGTCGCACGACCGCTCTCCACCTAACCGATCACGGCGCTTTGGTACGCGACGCCCGCTGAACGAAGTACGCAAGCGATTCTGGCACAGGCCGCGCGAATCTCCGTCGTGTCGCCTCAAACAAAAAATCCCCTCGGCATTCCAAGCTATTCCGACTATTGGGATCTCACGTAGAAATGGCGCAACGGGCCACGCATGAGGAGTAGCGACTACAGGTATGCAAAAGTTGGTGACTGGCTATCACCTGCGTAGGTATGCAGGGTGGGTCGTTGGATTGGACAAGTAAAGAATTTGGCGGTCGGGCGAGGCCGCTTGCTAGATTCTATCAATGGACCGTCGCAATTTTTTACTCAGCGTAGCAGCAGCAACGGTCGCGAGCAACTTGCCCTCCTATGAGTTTGCGTTTGCGCGCTTGCGTTACGATTCGGGCGACTGGGATTACAATCCGAAAGTGTGCGCGAACGTGCTCGATGCCGTCGTGCAGTATACCAAAATTCCGGTGCAGCAAAAAGAAGTGGTCATTACCGCAGATTCGGCAGAACTGCAAGCGTTTCCATTTTTGTTCATGACGGGGCACAAGCTCGTGCGCTTCAGCGAGCGTGAGCGCGCGGGCCTCGTGCGGTACGTGGAAAACGGCGGACTGCTTTTTTCTGACGATTGTAATCACGACGTGAACGGCTTGTACGCGCGATCGTTTGCGGCGGAGATGCAACGAGCGTTTGGAAGTGGTGCGGACGTGATGGCAAAAATTTCCAATCGGCATCCGCTATACAGTGCGTTCTTCAGATTTCCTGAGGGACCACCGCAAACGAGTCACGAGTTGAACGGATGGGGTGACAACATCGTGCACGATGCATTGCAGGGCATCGAACGCAATGGCCGACTTGGTGTGGTGTATTCGAGCAAGGACTACGGCTGCGAGTGGGACTACAGCTGGCGGAATAAACGCTTCAGGTCATCGGATAACACGAAGTTTGCAGTAAACCTTGTCGTGTATGCGATGACCTGAAGTCGCTGCGGTGTCGTCACAACCACTTAGTCGAACGCGGCGCCCACCATCATTTTGCGAATAAGCATCCACGGTGAGCCATGCGAAATGCTGTTGGTCTGTGTCGGCTGACCCTTCGCGTCTCCGCCGGTGCCGTGCATCTGCCACTCGTTCGGTCCGGTAATGCCGTCGAGATTTTTCCAGAAGTCGGTCGTAATCGCGTTGTACGTGACATCGGTACACTGACGCGTGATCTTTCCGTTCTTGATTTCCCAGAAGATGTGACCGCCGAACTGTCCGTTATAGCGCTGCTGGTCAATCGAATAGCTACCGCGTCCATCGATCATCACGCCGTTTTTTACATCGGCAATGAGTGCATCGCGCGTTGGTGAGTTGGCTGGCCCAGCTTCAAGATGCACGTTGGGCATGCGCAGAAATGGATAGTCACGCCACGAGTTGCCAAACGTGCAGCCACGGCTAAAATCTTCGCCAACGAGATGTGCCGTTTCGCGATTCGTTTGCAAGCCGACCAGTACCCCTTCGCGAATGAGTGGCCACTGCATGCCCTTCACGCCGTCGTCGTCATAACCGGCAGTGCCCAAGCCCGAACTGGTTTTGTCTGCGGTGATGTTCATGTGCTTCGAACCGTACTTTAACTTGCCGACGTCCGATAATTTCACAAAACTCGTGCCGGCGTAGTTCGCTTCGTAACCAACAATCCGATCCACTTCGGTGGCGTGCGCCACAATCTCGTGAATCGTCAACATTGCGTGGGACGGCGACAGAATAAGATCCTTCAATCCGCTGCCGCCCAGTGGCTTGGCGGTACACATCTCCACTGCATCAGTCGCGACTTTTTCAGCCTGATCCAGCAAGTCCGACTCTTCGGCAAATTCCCAACCGCCGCAGCCTGCGACGCCGGGATAATTTCGCGTTTTCGTCACGTCGCCAACTTTTGCCGTCACGCTTAACGTTGGCGTGGTTGTAAACAATTCCTGTTCGATGTACGAACCCACGCTCGATGCAAAGTAGCGCCACTCATAGCCGTGGTTCGCGGACACGTTCACACCAGTCACGCCCTTCACGGCACTCGCTTTGTCAGCGATGGCCTGCGCCCAATTTTGTTTGTCAGTCGCAGACACCGATGTTGGATGCTTCTTCATCGGTGTGATGTAGTTTGCCACGTACGGCGGTACAGGGGCGAGTCGCAAATCCTGTTTTTTCGCAATCGCACTGGCTTTTGCAACTTCGATAGCAACACGCGACACCCGACGTATCTCATCTTCCGTCACGATGGGGCTGCTCGCGAAACCCCAGACGCCGCTGTGTATGACGCGTACGCCAAATCCACCGGCCTGACGGTCCGCGGCTGTGGGAATGCCGACACCGCTACGGCCTCCGCGTCCAGCACCGCCGCGGCCACCGCCACCGCCACCGCCACCGCCACCGCCACGCGCACCACCAGCACCACTCGCGGCACCGGTGGCATCAGTGCGGAAGTTTGCCATGCCACCTGGCACGCTCGACGTCATCGTGAAGCGCACATCGGCATACGTACAACCCGCCAACTTCGCCTCGCCAAGCACAATGTCGGCCATGCCTTTGAATTTCGAATCGCGCACGCGCCCATGTGGCGACGTCGCAACAATTTCTGCGACGAGATCATGCGAGTAAAACGCCATGGCGGCGGTCGTGGCACCGACACCTTTCAAAAAATCACGACGTGTTGGGCTCATGCGAGTATCCTGGCAATGTGCGGGCTGAAAGCACGCGGCATCAGACGGCCGGCGAGACAGAGGTCATATAAAACTCTTCGATACGCACTGGCGGTACGAGTGCTGAATTGCCGCCGTCATACGATTCGCCAAGATGCATCGGCACCGGCTTGCCAACGAGCGAGAGGTTGTTGTAGCCAACGAGGGGGCTCATGTTCCAGCGAAAATTCTGCACGGGTGACACAATTTCACCGTTCTCGATCAGAAACAATCCGTCGCGCGTCATGCCCGTGTTCAGCAGCGGCTGTCCGTCGGCCGGTACACCGCGAATATACCAAAAAAAGGTGACCAGTAACCCCCGGCGCGTTTGCTTAATCATGTCTTCCACCGACAGATCGGTGCCCTCTTGTACGAGGCTCATGTTGACGTTCGCCGGTTGACCAGCGCCAAGATTCCGTAGCAGCCCCTTCTCCACCCACTGAACCGCTTTTGCAGGCTTGTTGTCACCGAGCATCGTCGATTGACGCAGCACCGCATTGCCGACGTCACTTCTGAGTGAAAAGAGATCGCTGAAAATTTTGTCGCCGGGTTTCTTGTCCTTGAGAAAATTGCCGGCGCCGCCACCAAAAGCACCACCACCACCGCCGCCACCGCCACCACCGACGGGAGGTCCACCGCCTGCTGTCGGATCAACACCCGGCGGCAGTCCACCACCACCGCCTGGAAATCCGCCGCGGCCACCTGGTGCACTAAAGATGTTGGTCATCAACGAAAGGAAGCGCGCATTCGCGCGCGGTTCGAGGATGACGGTGTAGCGACCCGGCTCGAGCGCTTTCGCGTTACGACTTCGCAGCGCTTTCGCTGCGGCAACATTCGTCAACGCCTTCGCGTCGATCATGTGAATGTCTTTAATACCGGTCGTACCAGACCACCCAGACCCAGTGCCGTCGGGCATGCGACACGTCAACACGAAACCGGTCTCCACGTTGCGATAATACGCGAAAAGTCCCTTTGAATTCGCGGTGCAATTGGTCTGATCAATTTTGGGGATATATCCCGCACCAAGCACCCCATTCTTTTCGGCAATATCGATGCTATCCCGCACCATCCGTGCACGCTGGGCCGGACCAAAGTTGACCATGTCCGGTAGCGCCGCATCCACTGGCAGATACTCCTGCGCACCAAGAAGCTCGGCTAACGTTGGTGTGTCTTGCGCCGATTGCGCAGCGGCAATCGCGTCAGTGACCATCGTCTGTAGGCCGACATCACTAAAATCGCGTGTATTGGCCACACCTGTTTTTTGACCGACACGCACGGTCACGTTCAGCTGACGGTCGTACTGCACCAGGTTGGTCGTAATCGACGAGTTGGCCCAGCGAGTGCCGGAGCGCTCACCGCCTGTGAGCACCACTTCGACGGAGTCGGCCTTGGCCATGTTGATGACCTTATCGGTAATGCCTTTTGCTTCTTCTCGCGTATACATAGACGGCACAGGGTCCGGAGGACAACAATCGCTGTCACGAATTGCAACAGCACGGTGACCATAACGCTTACGCAAGCCCTCGGCGGCGACGTAGCCACCACTCAGCGCTCAGTAACAATGCAAAAGGAACGAGCCACCAAGCGGATCGCATAGGATGCCACGTTTCTGCACGCGTCGAAGGCACCACGGCGCGAAGAATTGCGGACGACACACTGTCTAGCTGTGATACGTCAACCGCGAAACCGCCGCCCGCAATCGCCATCGATTGCAGCAATTCGCGTTGCGCAGAACTCGCCGTCGCAGAAGCGCTCGCCACAACGAACGGCACCGAATCGACAATGTCACCAGCAGCCACGGCGATGTAATAATGACCGACCGCGCTCGGCGCACGAAAAGATCCACGAAACCGCCCGATAGATCCGTCCGGCCACAGTCGAACGGCAACGCGAGACGAAGACACGCGCAAATTAATGTTGGCTGACACAGATGCTTGCACAAACCCAAACGCAAGCGTTGGAGTGAAACGCGATAACGACGCAGCGTCAGACAACGCGGCCTCCCGCAGCGTAACGGACAGATCAATCCATTCGTTGGGGATCGTCGGCCGAGTGACAGTACGAATCTCAATGGCCGATGGAGACACATCAGCCGCGTCAGCAAGAACCGATTGCCAAAATCGATCAAATCCCGATACGGACGGATCGCGAAAGCGCCACGCGTCAAGCGCACCACTCACAATGATTCGCCCAGCACCAACGGGCATTTGCCACACGAGCGCACGCAACGCGCCGCTGTCGGTGCCCGTTCGCACATGTGCTATTGGACGCGCCCCGCCAGGCCATCGTATTGGTGACATAAATTCGGTGACGCGCAAACCCACGGTGTCGCCATGGACCGTACCACGCGATGAAATTACAGGAAGAGATGTCGCACTACTGCTTTTGCTCCACTCGATATTGCCGAGCAGCGTAGAGTATGCACCGGGTGCCCGGTGATCAAAAAGTAGGACAACACTGCCACCCCGTTGCCTGAGATAGCGCTCCAGTCCGTAAATGTCACGTGCACTCAACAATTCGGGAGCGCCAATAACAATGGCTTCGTACGGAAGTAGCGCCGAAATGTCATCAAACGCGCGGGGTGGCCTCCCTACGTCGGTGCTGATATTTGAGGACGTTACAACACGACTCTGCACTGCAAATCGTCGATCACGTTCAATGGCGCGCCGAACAAAAGTTGAGGTCCACGATGGTCGCGCATCAAACGCCAAGACATTCCACCGCGTGTCGCGAATATCTACGACAACGCTCGCCGTTGCGGTGTGCAACGTGTCGTCAACGTCAGCGGCGATGGAGAGGACCGTTGTTCCAACGGCGGTTGGTATATACGAGAGCATGACTTCGCGCGACGAGCCTGTAGTCGTTAAGGATTCGACCACACGATCCGCAACCAACGCGCCTTGGCGCAACGTGACCGTGAGTACACGGCCGCGCGCAGGCGTGTGCAACACGACAACAATAGGAACGCGTGATTCAATCGACGACGTGCGCGGCGCACGTACCGCTTCGATTCGCACGATGGCATCTGTTTGGACAGGCATTACGGCGAATAGCGGCAATGCGAGTTGCCCCGTCCGCGACGGCAGGCGATCGCCCACGACCACAGTGGCCGCAGCGCGCGCGAACGGCGCACGCAACACGACGAAATGCTTCGCCAGCACGCGCTCCGTGCGAGTTATCAGTTCGTCATGATTTCGCGCGTCGCTGAAGGACGACACGAGCGCAATTTCCGGCATACCGACACGATCGGACGTAATCGCCGGATCAACAAATGCCATCAGGCCAATGAGGAGCGCAGCGAGCCGCAAAACACGTTCAATCATCATTCTTCGGGCTTGCGCTGCCGCGCCTCGACCAATCCACCGTCCAACGCGTGCAGTTGCAGCGAACTCACTCTTGAAGGAGCACGGATAACATCGCGGCGCAAAACCGTCGCGAGTTCGAGTGCGGCGCGATTGAGCAATACGTTTGCCGCCGTCGCGCGACCACGCGAAATTTCCATGCTAGCCTCAGTCAGACGAGTAGCAACTTCTTGCAAGGGCTTGAACGACGCATCGATCTGCAACGTCCTCTGCGCGAGCACGGATACTCGTACGGCTGCATCAGACGCAAGCGACGAGGCATTGACGATCACGGAAATTCCTGCCAGCACGGAACGCAACGCCTCGACTCGGACACTCGGCTCCGGCGCGCGCTGCTGGCGTACGTGACGCGTAACCGTTGTGAGCACGCCCGAAAGTCGACGCGTCATGTCAAGCCGTTCTCGTTCAGTCAGCGCGCGCAGAATGATGCGTGTCCGAGAGAACGCGCGCTCAAGCTGCGTCAACGCCTCCTTCTCGTGACCCAGCGCGTTCGTGACGTCCGCCGTGGTGAGCGCCGTCGACGCGCGGCTCATACTCCGAACGGCGCGCAAGAGCGCAATGCGACCCTCGTTTGCCATGCGACCTGCAGCGAGGTCGCCCTCCGATTCGGCCTCCCGCGTTTCGTCGAGTTCGGCCATGCTGGCGTCCGACACAATCTCTTCGGCCAGCTCACCGCCCATCATGAAAACAAACTCTGCGCGTACGCGACGCTGTTCCGTCGCGATGTCCGCGGCGTCTGTTGCAAATGCTTCTGCGCTGATTGCCGAGCGTCGTGCGAGGAGCCGCTGCGTTTTAAGGATCACCATCTGCTCGCTGAGCGCGTAACGATCGTGATTATTGTCAATGGCAAAGCCCGAGGCAGCAACGGCACCAGGCGCGGTAATTTCCACGATATATGAGTCCGACTCGATCGGTGTTGCATCGGGACGCCGATCGATAGCGATTGCGCGGTACACCACCATGTCTCCCGGCGACAATCCGAGCGCGCCTAGTGCCAGCGT
>JANYFO010000019.1 GCA_025362635.1 Gemmatimonadaceae bacterium
CAGTGCAACTGGGCTGATCGCATGGAATATGCCGGGACCGGTACGCTACGATATCGTGGTGGAGACGCAAGCGAGCCTGTCGGATCTGAAATGGATTTGGGATGTCCTGCCCACCACCGGTGTGGGTGCGGCCACGGTGCACATGCGCTCGCTTGCGAACGCATACGATACGGAGTACGCGCTGACACAGCTCGACGTGCAATCGATGGCATCGCGCGTACGCGGCAACATCTCCGTGATCACCCGACCCGCAGATATGTTGCTGCATTCGGTTGATCTGACGTTTGCCCCGATGCAAAGCGATCTGCTCCGACGCCTCACGTATGGCGCCATTCCCGATTCCGTGCGCGGCGCGCTTGAAGGTCGATTCATCTCAAAGAAAGGCGGTGCGCTCACCGCATTCACAATCGATCAGTTTGACGCACGCTTTATCGATGCCCGAGTGACGAACGCAGTGTCGTCCATTCGTCTGGGAGGCGACGTGTCGTTCGGCGCCCATCCATCGGCGCGTGGACTCACCATCCAACGCTTCAACGTCGACCTACGATCGGCGCGCGCATTGGCGCCCACGTTGCCAGCGATCGACGGAACAATGCAGGGCCGCGGTCGCATTGTTGCAGCAGATCTCCGCATGGCCGATGTGCGCAACCTCGCGCTCACGTGGACCGATGCCGCAGGGAATGCAAGCATCGTGCGTGGCGATGCCCGCGTCGGATTCGGAGCGAAAGTTCCCACAGTCGTCGCATCCCTTCAGCTTGATCCGGTGTCGCTGCGCGCGATCGCTCGTATCGACTCCACATTTCCGGCGCGCAGTCTATTGCGTGGTCCGATTACGGTGCGTGGGTCAACCGATGCGCTGCAATGGACCGCGGATTTAAGCGTTAAAGCCGGTGGACGCATCGCGTTGCAAGGAACAGCCGCATTCTCACCTTCCGCGTGGAACGTGAGCGCTGACGGCACGACAAGCCGTTTAAACGCCAGCGCCTGGCTTGAGAGCACCGACGTCCCGCGCACGTCGATTGACGGCACGATCAAATTTGCGGGGGCCGGCCGTCGCGATCGCACGTTGGGTGCGACACTGACCGATGCAACACTCGCGATCGCACTCAGGCAGACGACGGTCGACGACAACGTGGCCTTCGATCTCACTGCATCCGGCGCACTGGACGCGATGCATCTTCGAGTCGACTCGGCCTCCGCGCACATGGGCGGAGTCACGTTCGATGCCCACGGACTGCTCGCGCGCAATACTGCCGTGCACAACATCGCGGAGTCGGATACGCTGGTCGTCTCCGCGCGCGCAGATTCGCTGTCCAGCGTGCGCGCAGAGCTGAATCGCATTGCATCGATGATGGCGCCGATCGATAGCGGAACGGCGGTGACCTTACGCAGCTACGCGCGCGACTCCTTGCAAGGCGACCTCTCTGTCTCTGGATATTTGTTTGGCGGCATCAACGACTTCGGTGCAACGTTGGCGTTAGGCGCGCGGGCAATGCAGGTCGGCGCGATTCACGTGGGCCGCATATTCGGCTCAGCCCACGCTGAACACTTGCGGTCGCAGCCAACGTTTGAAGGCGCAGCTACGGCAGACGAGATCGAAGGCTTGGCGGCCGTACATATCGCAACGCTCAACTTTAAAGTGCTACAGGCTTCGCCCGACAGTGGTCGACTGGTGTTGGATGTGAGCTCTCGTGACACGGCACATCTCGTAGCACGCGGTGCGTATACGCGGGCGAAAGGCACGGTCGATGTCGCGCTCGACTCCCTGCGCTTCGGCTACGATGTCAATAGTTGGCGGAACGCGGGGCCGATACATTTGCGCAGTGATGCACGGGGGCTTCGCGTGGACTCACTGGAATTACGCTCCAATGCGAAAGGCGTCTTTGCGTTGGTCGCTGACGTACCAACGGACGGCGCAATTCGCGCCGATGTACGCCTCGATCGCTTTCCGATCGGCGAAGCCATGGCCTTCACGATGGGCACGCGCCAGTTCACAAGCGCACTCTCTGGCTCCGCGCAACTCACCGGGACACGCGATGCGCCGTTGCTGGCGTTTAAAATGGTTGCCGACTCGCTTGGGTTAAATGGCAACTATTTGCCAACGATTCGTGCCGACGGCGTGTACGCAGATCGTCGATTGGTCGCGCACGCTGTCCTTGCGGATAGCGCGCACGGCGTCATTCGCGCGGAGGCGAGAATCCCGCTCGATCTCGCGCTGCACGCGGTGGAAAAGCGACTCCTGTCCGACGTTGTCGACGCCGAAATTGTTGCCGACTCTCTGCGATTGGATGCACTGCGCACGTCCGTGTACGGCGTCGATAAGCTGCGCGGAGTTGTCGTCGGTCGTCTGGCCCTTACCGGGACCATAGATCGACCAGTCGCCACAGGGACGCTCACGCTCGAACGCTTTGCTGCCAATTTCGCGGTGCTTGGCATTACGCCCACTGAAGGTCGCATTGTGCTACGTGCCGCCCAAGATTCGCTGATACTAGAAACGCTTCGTATTCGCAGCGGAGGGATCGGTGACACCATCGGTGCAACAGGCGCAATTCGTTTCGCCTCAGGTCAGCCGGCCACGATGCGTCTCAGCATGGTCGCCAACAATGCCGCATTAGCGCATCAGTCTGATGGCACCGACATCAATGTAAGTGGCAATATCGACGTGGTCGGACCCATCAAGCGCCCTACGCTCAGCGGACAGTTGTTTGTGCCAAGAGCCAATCTTGTGATCGATCCGCTCGGCGCGAGCAAGGCGCTCGATTTGACCACTGCAGCGGCTCGCGACCTTTTAGGTGTGGATGAAGTCCCTGTTGCGGCGAGCGCGACACAATCTTTTGCGAAGCTTGGAAGCTATCTCACCGTGAGCAACGCTCGCGTCGACTTGGGTAATGAAGTCTGGGTAAAAACGCCCGAGGCGAAGGTGAAATTGCAAGGCGGCTTGACCGTCACCTCCAACAATGACCTTTTGGCGCTCGAAGGAGAGATCACATCCAATCGGGGGCAGTACAAGCTGGATTTAGGTGTCACCAATCGCAGCTTTGCCATCGACTCCGGCAGCGTGCGCTTTTACGGAAACGATGCGATCGAGCCCACGCTCGACCTCAGCGCCACGAATGTGGTCCGACTTGCCACGGGTGAGGAAATCCCGGTGCGCGTGCATATTGGCGGCACATTAACGCGACCTGTGCTGTCGCTGACGAGCAGTGATCCATTGTACGCGAGCGCCCCGGAGTCGGAAATTATTTCGCTGCTCATATTCGGGGCTCCGACATTTGCATTGGACGGCCGTGCGCAAAATACGGTGAAATCTGTCACCGGCGTGCTCTTGCCGTCGTACGTGGGCGGCGTCGTGGAAGGTGCGCTGCAGCGGTTGCTGCCCGTTTTCAATACGGTGCAGGTGGTGACGGCTACCGGCGCCCGCGATGACTTATCGGCCTACTCATTCTTAGATAACCTGAGCATCAGCGCCGGAAAGCAGCTCGGCGATCGAACGTTTCTTCGGCTCAATACTGGCGTATGTCGCGGCTCATCCGCCGCGGCGGCGCGCGGTGCCTCGGTCTGGTATGGCATCGCTGCGGAGTATCGCATCTCCCGAGACTTGTCGGTACAGATCGGTGTAGACCCCGGTGCGGCGCCGTGCTCCAGACTCGGCGGCGATGTGCAACCGCGTCAACTCGGCTTCGATCTGTTTCGGCAATGGATATTTTAAACCTGTAGTAAATTTCACGTACAGGTGAAGTAATGTGAACAGAGTTTAAAAGACATTGAATCAGCGTGATTGCAGCGCCTGTTTCGCATGATCGGTACGTTTGATCGCGTCTTTCTTGGCGCAAATTGGTTTTCGATTTATTCGGCACGCTCGCCAATTGAAGGCGCGTAACTGTGCATGAAATCGGATTAATCCCAGCTTTTGTTGCGCCGGAGTGTCGTTGTCGGGCCACAAAACAACAACTACTGTCGAGGTATTGCATCATGCGAATAATTATAAGATAAGAGTTCTTAATGACTTACACGCGTTAGAAAAGAATTAACAGGCTTGCTAAAGCGCAACGTGCAATAATCCAGCGCTTGCTCATCTGTATTGTCGAACATCAAATCCCTTTTCTCTTATTTCCTAGGTATTCATGTCAATTCTTCGCCGTTTCATCCCGCTCGTTGCCGCTGCGTTTACCGTGCTCCCGACTATCGCGAGTGCACAAGCGCCGCTTTCCGCAACAGTACAATTCGTCGGCGTTGCACCAACGAACCCAATACTGGCCGGCGATTATGTCGGTCCGTATATAGGGGATTTGAGCGGGTACAACCCACAGATGGGCCGTCCCGGCACGTCACTTAGCAATGCCATCGTGTGGTGCGTCGATTTTTCCCACAGTGTGAACTTTGGTCCGGATTCCTATTATTCAACGGCCTTCAAAGGCAACGTTGGCGGCATCGCGGGCAACGGCGATTTTTCGAAAACACGCATGGGTGATTCGACGAATTATAAAATGGCCGCGTGGTTGATTGAGCAGTACGATGCCACAGGCGGACTGGACCTCACGTTCTCTTCCACCAACGTCCAAGGCACGATTTGGACATTGAATGGCGCGACGGGAATAACGGGCTATACCTCGCTTCTCTCGTACATCCCGGAACCAGGTGCACTGACGCTTGTCGATAACTGGTACGTGCTCAGCGATGACCCGTGTGACGTCTACAACGCAGACGAGGTGTGCACCGGCTCCGCTGACAGTCAGGAGTTCCTGCACTCAAGCCCCCGTACCGTACCCGAGCCGTCCACCTATGTACTGATGGGCAGCGGACTGCTGGGCATTGCCGGTCTCTCGCGTCGGCGTCGCAAGGCAGCAGTAAACGTGTGATACGCGGTTCGCACGCAGTAGTGCAACCAACCCCCGCTCGGCCATCGGCCGGCGGGGGTTTTGCGCTCGCTACGGACTCGCCAAACGCGCACGCCAATCTCGCCACGCGCGCGACACCAGCGCCGTCGCACCACCGGCCATCGCACCCAGCGTCGCCGCAACGGTTACCAATGTTTCGCGGTTGCCATCATCGCCGAGCAATGCCGACAGTAATTCTCGGCGCAGTCGCAACACCACGGGGCTAGCCACCCGGATACCATTGAAATGCCGATCATAGCGCCCGCCAATGCCTTCAATGAGCGCGGCAGTCCGCGCGAAATACACCAGCTCTCCGGGCAGAACAATGGGCCAATTAAACAGTTCGCGCATGATCTGATCCGCCAGTACGCGCGCCCGATCCTCCATGGCTGTCTCCGCATACGCGATATCGAGCAGCACGCCGACTAAGCGTTGCATGGCATCGATCGACGTGCCAGGCGCCACCATGCCAAGCGAGAAAAATCCGGCAGCCGTCCCACGCGCGTCACTGCGAATGGCGGCGATGATGGTTTCAAATAACGCCTTCCGTGTGGCGACGTCGACTTCAATCACCATGCCGAAATCAAGCAGCACAATACGGCCTTGTGCATCGATCAGCAGGTTGCCAGGATGCGGGTCGGCATGAAACACACCATCGCGCAACATCATGCGCGCATAGCTCTCAATGAGGGTTTCCACCAGCGCTGTGGCCGACAGCTCGCCAGTGGCAATTCGTGCATCAAGCTGGTCGATGCGCGTGCCCGGCAAGTACTCCATCACCAATACCGTGCGTCGCGTCAACGCCGCTTCAACATACGGGATGCGCAGGCGCAACTCATCCGCGAAACGCGCACGCATGCGGGCGCATTGCGCACCTTCTCGCATGAAATCCATCTCTTCGCCCACATGTCGCGAAAACTCATCCAGCACAATGCGAAAACCCAACACGTGGTGATGCGGAAAGCGCGTGTAGGTCCAATCAACAATACGTAGCGCGATGCGAACGTCGCGACGCACCACAACCTCCACGCCCGGGCGCAACACTTTGACCACAACTTCACGGCCTTCAAACACCGCACGATGCACTTGGCCGAGCGATCCTGCAGCAAGCGGTGAGTGGTTGATGGACTGCAAGACGAGTGCAGGATCCATCCCCCACGCCTTCTGCAGCTCCGCATGGATTTCGTGCCACGCGACAGGCGGAACGCGATCCGTGAGTGTCCCCAAGCATGCGAGATACGGTTCCGGCACGATGTCTGCTCGTGATGCAAAAATTTGCGCAAGTTTTACAAACGCTGGTCCTAATGCCGCGATTTCGCGCACAAGCCGCTGCGCGCGCGCTGCGTGATAGGAGGTTGATCTCGGCACAGGTCCGCCCCACCGAATCCAACGGCGATGGTCACGACGGAGCGACAGTGCGAACGGCAGGACGCGCGCCACAATTTCGAACAAGCGCATCGCGTCACGGACGGTGGCGCGCCACGTTGCACTTGGCGGTTGCTCGGTCACCTGCGCGACACGCCAGCGGCAACGATTCGCGCATCAGCATCGATCTGCGACAAAATCGCGCTCTGATACCACAACCGCTCAGCATCGTCGACATTGCGCGCAGCCGTAGAGGGCAGAATGCGCTTGCGCTTTACCCAGTAAGCACCCGAATCAACGCGCGCCTCGTCAACGTCCGCAAGCCACACTAATGTGTCCGCACCAGCGGCTGGCGGAATTGACACCACGTCCATCAATCGACGAAGCACCCGACCGACAGCGCCGTTATTCGTCGCAAATCTTGTTGAGACAACGCCCGGATGCATTGCGTGGACAACGCATTTTGTTGGATCAACACGCCGTGCCAATGCCTGCGTAAACAGAATATTGCACAGTTTGGAGTTGGCATACGCGCGCCATCCACGATAGCCTCGCGTAAGTTGCACGTCGTCAAGATTCAGTCGCGCGTTCATGTGCGCTCGACTCGAAACGCAAATCACGCGCGCCGGTGGAGCCGCGATTGCCGTCGGAATAAGTCGGTCCAACAGCAACAGTGTCAAAGAAAAATATTGCAGATGATTCAGCGCGAACGTCCGCTCGAGTCCGTCGGCTGTCAGTTGGCGATCTAGAAACATCGCGCCCGCATTATTGCAGAGCACATCAATGCGAGGCAGCCGCGTTCGCAATCGCTCCGCCACGTCGATCACGGCATTCTGCAGCGAAAGATCGCCAATCTCCCACGTCACGGCGCGCCGACCAGTCCGACTCATAATAGACTGTGCCGCAGCCGCAGTTTTCGCCTCATTCCGTCCAATCATGACAACGGTCGCGCCCGCGATAACAAATGCTTCGACTGCCGCCTTGCCAACGCCGTCACTACCACCCGTTACAACTACGGTTTTTCCAGCGAGATGCGTAAAGTCCATGACGGAAAATCATCAATTGCACGACGCGGCGCCAACAGTGATAAGAGGCCGTCACCGTTCAGCGTACTTAATTCCCCGTTGCAATGATTGAGATTGGTCCGAGGCCACCGGCCGTAACAGTTGCCGTTTGCACGCCCATTGACGGACCCAGCGTCCACCGAACACTCACTTCCCCCAAGGCATTTGTCATTGCGGACTGCGGCGATACGCTACCGCCACCACCCGTAATAGCCATGCTGATCGTTGTATTTGGAATGGGCACACCCGAACCGCCCGTCACGCGCACAACAATTTGTACTGGCAGCGCCGTGCTCACCTTCGCCGACTGATTGTTGCCTTGCGCCACAATTAGGTCACTCGGCGGTACTCCAGTCGCGGATACGGTGATCGGATCGACACCCGGCGCGCTGGCGCTCAAGCTTTGGTTTACGCCGGTTGGACCAAGCGTCCATTTGGCCTTACCCTCGCCATTCTCATCGCTGATCACGGTGGCGGGTTCTACACTGCCGCCGCCTGCCACCACGCTGAAGCTGATGGGAATTTTTCCGACCGGTGTTCCATTCGTACTGAGAACGCGAAGCACGATTGATGTCGGCAGTAATGTCCCGACGGCGGCAACTTGAAGATGCCCTTGCACAATGGTCAAACGACCAGCGGTCGCCACTTCAGTGGTGGCCGAGCAACCCGGGAAGGCGAGGAGCGCAGGCACAGCAGCAAGGAGTGCGGCAAGCAAGTAAGTCGGACGGACGGGACGCATGGGCAACCTCGAGGAGGGGACGCAGATTCTAGCACTGAGTCTCGGCTGTTCACTCGCCGAAGTTGAGGGTCACCGCGTACGCTCAAAAAGAAGCGCGACGGCCATGCGCGATCTACATTCCGTATTCCATGTCCGTCACTCCTCTGCATGCCGCCCGTCCGACGCGTCGCGTCGAGTCCGCTCAACCCGATGCTTCGGGTCGCGCTGCTCCGCTCACGCTGGACCAACCTCCCGAACGCAATCCCGGGACGGCCCTCGATCTTGCACTCGTTCGCTTAACACGCGTCAACCGCAGCGCCGTCGAGCGGCGTGTCGCTTCCCTCCCGGCCCGTCGTACGGTCAAGAAGGAATGGCAGGCGGCATGGTTGCTTCGTGTCATCAGCTGCATGGATCTCACCACGCTCTCGGGCGACGACACGCCAAGCAATGTCAAGCGACTGTGCGCGAAAGCGCGGCATCCGCTGCGTTACGAAATCGTTGAAACACTCGGTGTCGCTGACCTCGGCCTCACCGTCGGTGCGGTGTGCGTCTATCACGAGTATGTGGCCACGGCGGTCGAGGCACTCGCGGGATCTGGTATTCCCGTCGCCGCGGTGTCGACTGGATTTCCGGCCGGACTTTCCCCGTTCGCGCAACGTCTTGAGGAAGTGCACGCGTCAGTCGCGGCGGGCGCTCGCGAGATCGACATCGTGATCACGCGGGCGCATGTCTTGCGCGGAGATTGGCAAGCGCTGTACGACGAAGTGCGGGCCTTTCGCGATGCGTGCGGCGATGCGCACATGAAATCAATTTTAGGTGTCGGTGAATTGGCGACGTTGACCAACGTTGCTCGTGCGAGCTTGGTGGCGATGATGGCCGGTTCGGATTTTATCAAGACGAGTACAGGCAAGGAGGCGTCGAATGCCACGTTGCCCGTTGGTCTGGTCATGACACGTATGATCCGCGAGTATGAGACTCGAGCCGGATACGAAGTTGGTTTCAAACCGGCCGGTGGTATTCGAACGGCAAAACAAGCCATTGACTGGATGATTCTTATGAAAGAAGAGCTTGGCGATCGCTGGCTGCGCCCCCATCTGTTTCGATTCGGCGCGAGCGGTTTGCTTACGGATGTTGAGCGGCAGCTTGAGCACTTCGTGACCGGTCGGTACGCAGCGGCACATCGTCAACCGATGGTCTAAGCGCGATGGCGACGACCATTCCCATCGTTCCCGCGACGCCAAGCTCGGTCCGCGAAATTTTTGATTCGATGTCGTACGGCCCCGCACCTGAAGGTGATGGCGTTGTCCGCGCGTGGCTGACTGCACATTCGCATTCGTTTGGCCACTACATTGGCGGCCGATGGACCGATGCGAGTGCCGGCACGTCGTTTGACGTACACGATCCGTCAACCGGAAAAATCATTGCCCGGGTCGCACAGGGGAGCGACGACAATGTGAATGCCGCGGTTGCCGCAGCACGCGAGGCGCTTCCTGCTTGGCAGGCGCTGGATGGTCATGCGCGTGCGCGTTGGCTGTATGCGCTCGCTCGTGGCATTCAAAAGCATGCGCGCGACTTTGCGGTGATCGAAACGCTCGACAACGGCAAACCGATTCGTGAAACGCGCGATATCGACATCCCGCTCGTCGCGCGGCATTTTTATCATCACGCCGGATGGGCGCAGCTTTTAGAAAGCGAATTTCCGGGTCAGCATGCGTACGGCGTGGTTGGGCAGATTATTCCGTGGAATTTTCCGCTGCTGATGCTGGCATGGAAGGTTGCCCCGGCGCTTGCGGCCGGAAACACGGTGGTGCTAAAGCCTGCGGAGTTTACGCCGCTCACCGCGATTCGATTTGCTGAACTCGTGCATGAAATCGGATTGCCTGCTGGTGTCTTCAATCTTGTGACTGGCGATGGGCACACGGGGGCGGCGATTGTTGATCACGTGGACGTCGACAAGATCGCGTTCACTGGGAGCACCGACGTTGGTCGAGCGATTCGCATTGCCACGGCGGGAACGGGGAAAGGACTTTCGTTGGAGCTCGGCGGCAAGAGTCCGTTTATCGTGTTCG
>JANYFO010000206.1 GCA_025362635.1 Gemmatimonadaceae bacterium
CAACGGTAGACTATACCCTCATGCTGTGGCGCGAACGCGCGCGCGATCCGGATGCAGCCAGCTGAGAACAACAACGTGCACGCGGACGCGAGGGGAGAACAGCAACTGCTGGAGTGCAAACTTGCTGTTCTTTGCATCTCGTGAAACCGCTCCTAAACGCAACGAACGCCTTCGCGTAGGCGAAGGCGTTCGGAATATCAGCGTACTGCAGCGCGCACTAACACCTCTGTGCCGCTTAAACCGCAGCGGCTTCGGCTTCTTGCGCTTGCTTTTTGGTTGGCTGAGCGAAGCGCTCGCCAAGAGTGCGGAGTTCCGTCAGCTCGGTCGGCTTCAGTTCTGAATAGCGACCGGCGAGGTACTGCAACGTGTTATCGAACCACTCTTTTTGGTCATCCGGGTGACACCCGATGACACCGCATTGCATGATCTGCTGAAACAGCTCGTCACGTGCCTCTTGATAGGGCGAGGCGACTGTGGCGTCACGACGCGGACGAAGCTTGGGCTTGACCATTTCCTCTGGGTGATACGTCGATATGCAACTGCGCTGCCGGAAGCTCCGGACAATCTGTGGAAATTAGCGTACGAGACACCGCTTTTCTAGTCCTCTCACTCACCGTAGGACGAAGATTACTCTTTTGTCCCCGCGTCGCCTACATCGTGACGAACGGCACTGACACGGGTTTGCGTTCCAGCCACGCGAGAAGCGCTGTCGCGAGCGCGTCGGGTTGGTCTTCGCCGATCAGTCGTCCCGCGTCCGCGATTGTTACAGTGGTGCTTACCGTGCCAGACAGGCGCGCTTCGAGCCGCAGAAGCCCCGGTGCATGACTGGTTTGATCCCGCTCACCGCGCACCAGCGTGACCGGGGCCTGCACTTGTGCGAGCATATCGAGTTCTTCGTCCGAAAGCTCGATAGCGCTTGCCAACCACAACAACTGCGCAACGCCATCCCTTCCGACAAATGGCGCAAGATATCGTCCCACCAAGCGATCTGGCATGTGTTCGGGCTCCGAGACCGCGCTCAGCAAAAACGGCTCAAGCAAAGGCAGTGCACCGAAAAGCGCGTTTGAGCTTAGAGCGACACGAGCCGTGGCCAGTTGGAGGGCGCGGATGTCCGGGCCAGGGAGGTCGTCGATATCCGGTGGACTGAGAAGCGCGACTTGTCGCACGCGCGAGGGCCGTTGCGCCGCGAGCAGGAGCCCAACCAACCCCCCGACGTCTTGACCCACAATTGCGGCCTCAGACAATCGCAGCGCCGAGAGCACGCGCGCGATGTATTCTGCTTGGAGCGCCATCGCATACGACGCGTTTGCGGGCCGATCAGACTCGCCGTACCCTAAGAGGTCGAGCCCGACGGCACTGTAGCCAGCATCAGCAAGCCGCGGGGCGATGGCGCGCCAGAGAAACGTGCAGGTGCCATATCCGTGAAGCAAAATGACGGGCGGTCCGCCGCGGCCCGTACGCTCGACGTGCAAAAAGCCGACGCCAACCGGAATACGCAGATGTTCGGTGTACACAAATCGGGAATGTTGTGTTGAAAGGATGTGGTGACAGGATAGCGCGTTGGACGGTGTGACGCGTACCTTACCGCCGCTGGCGAACTCGTGAAACTCATCGGCGATGTGCGCGGCAAACTGTTTCACTACGAGGTCCGCTGTATTTACGACACTCCCGAGATTGCGGAACATCGACGTCTCGTGGACAACGCAAGTCGGACGGACAAAAGTGCTTGGGAAACCACCGGCTGGTTGCCGGACGACGCAGAGGATATCGAGTGGTAAAAGCGACCCCCACCAAATCGCGCACGCCGTTTTATGGTGTGCTCTTGCTCCTCGTACTCGCGGGTGCCGGCGGTATTTGGTACTCCATCAATGGTGCGAAGCAAAAACCGATCGAGCTTGCCAAAGGCACGCCGTTGCCTAAGGCGGAAGGCTATCTGCGTGGCGATCCGAACGCGGCGGTCACGATCATCGAATTTGCAGATTTTGAATGCCCCGGCTGCGGACAGTTTGCAAATGTGACTGAGCCGGACGTACGGGCGCGCATCATCGATGCCGGGCTCGCGAACATTCGGTACTACGATTATCCGCTGCCAATGCACGCCAATACGATGGCGGCGTCGCTCGCGGCGTCGTGTGCCGCAGATCAAGGGAAGTTCTGGGAAATGCACGACGCGATCTTCGCGGGTCAGTACGACTGGAACACGCAATCAACGAGTAATCCGCGCAAGATGTTTGATCAATACGCGGCGAAACTTGCGTTGGACATGATCGTGTACAATCACTGCTACGACTCACAGAAAAACTTACCGCGCATCGAATCACATCGAAATGCGGGGACTGAGCGAGGCGTAAGCTCGACTCCAACGTTTTTGATCGGCAACAAACTGTACCCGACCATAATGGGCTACGATCAGATGAAAGCGATCGTCGATTCTCTGCGCGCAGCTGCACCAGCGAAAGCTGCTCCACCAGCCGATAGCGCGAAGAAAAAGTAATCCGATATAGCGGGGTGCGTTACGCTAGACGACGTCGCTCTGCGGCGTCGTCTAGTCGCATCCGGGGCATAGTCAGCACGTCAGTATTGGCATCGCTCACCGTGGGCACGAGCGCCTCGCCCAACGCTACCAACGCGCGCGTTGCAATGACGCTCGCGAGCGGATCGGGTATGCTCATTTCACGCACATAGATATCGAGCGCGCGCTCGTACCGTACCTCGGGCGCCAACGTGTCGACAAAATGCAACGCATTCTCGACGTGCGTTCGGACGATGGCCTCCTCAGCGCGCGCTTGCGCCAGACGCAGGCGCTGTTCAGCCTCTGCCGAGAGTTTGCGAGGAAACAAGGTTTCCGGGAATAACTTGCCGAGTAATGACATGTGCGGAGTATAGGCGAAAAGATGATCCGACATGTTTCAACAGTAGCAAGCTCTATGCCGTGACCGGCGTCACTCTTGCGCTTCGTACTGCGCCTTTAATCCGTCGACCACAGTTGCATCCGCCAATGTCGACACATCACCAAGGGCTCGGCCCTCGGCGATATCGCGCAACAAACGTCGCATAATTTTTCCCGAACGAGTTTTTGGCAGATCGGCGCTGAAAAGGATGTCATCCGGGCGAGCGAGTGCGCCGATTTTCATGGCGACATGCTCGCGCAATTCATCGCGCAAGCTGGAACTTGCCGTGAAACCATTCCGCAACGTGACAAAGGCGGCAATCGCTTGTCCTTTGATGTCGTGCGTTTTTCCAACAACGGCGGCTTCTGCCACTGACGGATGGTCGACCAGTGCACTTTCCACCTCCATTGTTCCAATGCGGTGACCCGCGACGTTCAGCACATCATCAACGCGACCGAGGATCCACAAATAGCCATCTTCGTCGCGCCTAGCGCCATCGCCCGCAAAATAAAGATCCGGACGTCCCGGCCACTTTGAGAAATACGTGTCGATGTATCGTTGATCGTCGCCCCAAATCGTGCGCAACATTGAGGGCCAGGGGTGCGTAAGCGCGAGCAGTCCACCGCCCACGGCAATCTCGTCGCCTTGGCTATCGAGCACGGCCACGCGAACACCCGGAAATGGTGTTGTCGCAGAACCTGGTTTCGTTGCAGTCACACCCGGCAGCGGCGTGATCATGATCGCGCCGGTTTCTGTTTGCCACCATGTATCAACAATTGGACACTGTTGCTTGCCTACCGTTTCGTGATACCACATCCACGCTTCAGGATTAATGGGCTCACCCACGGAACCGAGAAGTCGCAACTGCGAGAGGTCATGCTTTTCGACGTAACTCGCGCCCCACTTCATGAACGCGCGAATCGCCGTCGGCGCGGTATAAAAAATTGTCACGCCGTACCGTTCGCAAATCTCCCAGAGTCGATCTTTTTCTGGCCAGTCCGGTGCACCTTCGTACACAATGCAAGTGGCCCCATTCGCGAGTGGACCATACACGAGATACGAATGCCCAGTGATCCACCCGATGTCCGCCGTGCACCAGTACACGTCTTCCTCTTTTAAATCGAAGACATACTTGGACGTTGCACTCACACCCGTCATGTATCCGCCCGTGGTATGGACGACGCCTTTCGGCTTCCCGGTTGTACCGGAGGTGTAGAGAATGAACAAATTGTCTTCCGCACTCATCGGCTCCGGCGCGCACTCGCGCGGCACGTCTCGTTTTAAACGATGCCACCAATGATCGCGCCCCTCTTGCATCTCTGCTGCCATTTCATCGCCAACCCCACTGCGACGACGCATGACCACCAACATGTGCTCGATTGAAGGGCACTCCGCCACCGCCTTGTCCGCGTTACGCTTCAGCGGCACAATCTGTCCGCGACGATATCCGCCGTCTGCCGTGATAAGCACCTTGCAACCGCAGTCGTTGATCCGATCCCGTAGTGATTCGGGTGAGAAGCCGCCGAAGACCACGGTGTGCACGGCACCGATACGTGCGCAGGCCAGCATTGCAAACACGGCTTCGGGAATCATCGGCAAGTAAATGGCGACTCGGTCACCCTTCACGACACCAAGCTTCTTGAGCATGTTGGCCGCAAGATTTATTTCGCGATACACGTCCCAATAGGTGTACGTACGACGATCGCCAGGTTCGCCTTCCCAAATGATCGCGGCCTTATTGCGCCGCGATCCGTGAATGTGTCGGTCAACGCAATTGACGCTCGCATTCAGTTCGCCCCCGGCAAACCACGTCACGTGTGGCGGCGTCCAGTGCATCACCGTATCCCACGGCTTTGACCACGTCAGCTCGCCCGCTTCGCGCGCCCAGAAATCCACAGGGTCGATTGCCGCAGCGTCTTGCAGCTGCGTGCTCTGCACGCGAGCCGCGGCACGAAACGCGGGCGAAGGAGGGAACAACCGGTGTTCCTGCAGCAGTACGTCGATATCGCTCATCGTCGGTCTTGGGAAGGGTCGACGCAAATGGTGCGTTGCGAACGCATCGCGTGTAACCGGTCATCCAAGTAAGCTTGTGCGATGCTCGCAAGCGACTCCGAATCCACGACAAGCACTGCGATAATGGCGGCGATCGCTCCTGCGGGCGTCGCTACCATTGCGGCTGTCTTAACCGCAAACCAGCTGGTACGTCGATTCGGACTGCGCCACGCTGTTGACGGCGTGTCCTTGTCACTCGGCGCCGGTGAATGCTTGGCGTTATTTGGACCAAATGGCGCTGGGAAAACAACGCTTTTGCGCTTGCTGGGTGGTCTCCTGACGCCGAGCGAGGGGACGGTGACGCTTCATGGCCATGCGTTACCAGGCGACGCGTCGACGCGACGGTTGATTGGGCTCATCTCGCATCATGGCATGTTGTATGCGCCCCTTACTGTGCGCGAAAACGTCAGGTTTGCGGCAGAGTGCCAGGGAGTGCGTGATGCCGCTGTGGCCACTGTTGATGCGCTGGCCCGCCTGCGCGTGCTTGATCGGGCGGACACGCCGGTGCGCTTGCTGAGTCGCGGCTTGCAACAGCGCGTGTCGATTGCTCGAGCGCTGGTGCATCGACCGCGTCTGCTGCTGCTAGACGAACCGTACACCGGCCTTGACGAGCTCGGTGCTCGGGCCCTCACGCAGGCGCTTCGCGAGCTCAAGGCGAGCGGTGCGACGCTCATCCTCGTTACCCATCATCTGGGCGAGGGATTGGCCTTGGCGACTCAGGCCGCGATCATGTTGCAGGGTAAATTCGTTGTCACTGACCGCGTGCCACAAGACGGGTTTCACGTCGGTCAGTATACGGATCGATATCGCGGTCTCGTCTCACAAGGAATGGAATGAGCGAGGTTTACGATGTCGGGCCGGCGTACGACGAACCCGGTTTTTTTGCGGACTCGTGGCGGATCGCGAAGAAAGATTTACTCATTGAATTTCGCACGCGCAGCGCCTTTCTGTCGGCCACGGTGTTTGCGTTGCTTTCTGTTGTCATTTTTCGCTTTACGTGGGACCAAACAGCAGTATCAACGTTGGACCTGGCCCCGGGCGTACTCTGGGTGATCTTCACGTTCTCGGGATTGCTCGGTCTCAACCGTTCCTTCAGTGTCGAACAAGCAGACCGTGCAATGGATGCGCTGCTCGCGTCGCCGATGTCGAGAGAGTCAGTGTTTGCCGGTAAGGCGCTGGCGAACTTCATCTTTGTAGTTGCGGTCCAATCGCTCACCCTGCCGGCAGTGGCGTTGTTTTTCAATCTGCCAGTGGGCGCGTGGTGGGTGCCCGTCGCAGGTGTGGCACTGCTGTCGGCGATTGGTTTGGCTGCGGTCGGAACACTCTTCGCTGCGGTAGCGTCCAACACCCGGATGGCCGAAATGCTGTTGCCGATGCTCGCGCTGCCATTTTTCGTTCCAATCGTAATTCCTGCGGCGCAGGCAACGTCGTTGCTTCTCTCGGGACAACCGTTCGTTGACGTGGCGAGTTGGTTCAAGGTGTTACTGGCGTTCGACATCGTATTTGTGGCCGCGTGCACGGTCGCCTTTCCGTATACTCTTGAGGTGTAGGTTATGACGTCGGTCTCCACTGCCGAGTCCCGCGCGGTTGACGTGCCAGGCGTGCAAACGCTAGGTGTGCAGACGCCAGGTGTGCAAACGCCAGGTGTCGACTGGTTCATGGCGATCGCGCTGCTCGCCTGTGCGTATGCCGCCATTCGCGCGGTATTTTTCACCCCGGCCGACGCGATGCTAGGCGCCGTGCAAAAAATATTTTATCTACATGTCCCGGCAGCGATTGCAGGCTTGTACATCGGGTGCGGGCTGCTTGCGATTTGCAGCATCGTGTACTTGTGGATCAAAGATGAACGTTTAGATCGACTTGCCGAATCTTCTGCCGAAGTCGCGTTAGTGTTCATGTCTGTCGTCTTGACTACCGGTCCAATTTGGGGACGTTCGAGTTGGGGAACGTGGTGGGTGTGGGAGCCACGACTGACGCTCACGTTATTTCTGTGGTTTCTCGTGCTCTCGTACCTCGTTTTACGTGGCGCCATCGAACAACCGGAAGCGCGGGCGCGACTGTCGGCTGTGATGGGCGCGTTGGCGGCGCTGCTCGTGCCATTTATTCATCTAACCGTGCTGTTGTTCCGGTCGCAGCATCCTGCGCCGATCGTGCTCACACCGTCGGCGATCACGTCGTCGCCATTGCCGCCAGAAATGGCGGCGACATTCGGTATCAGTTTATTTGCATTCACGCTGCTGTTCTTTGCCATGCTTCGCATGCGATATCGCTGGGCAATCGCGCGTGACGCGCGCGCTGCTCTGGAGCACGGCTGATGACGCGATTACTCGTGCAACCTCAAGTCGTGGCGCCGAACGGCCAGGAACAAGGCGCGGCGTACGTCACGCGTCCAGGTGGTCCGCCGGATACCAGTGGATACATGTACTTGGGGTACGGCGTGACAGCGGCGATTTACGTGGGCTACGTCCTGGCTATTCGACGGCGTATTGCACGCGCGCGGCGCACGCGCTGAGCGGTGTCGCCACTGACTGGCGTTCGCATTGCGGTTACGCGCGCTGGTGAACGCAACCTCGCGGTTGCGTCACCGTTGCGCGCGGCCGGTGCAACGGTGCACGAAGTGCCGCTCACTCGCATTGAGTCACTAGATCAAGCGGCGCTTCATTTGGCCGTCGCAGTACTTACTTCGTACAATTGGGTGCTCCTAACGAGCGTGAATGCCGTGGAGCATTTGGCGCGGGCCATTACGCCCACATCCGCGCATTTCTTACGTACGCGAAAGCTGGCAGTGGTTGGGCCGGCCACGGCAAGTGCGGCGGAGGCGCTTGAATGGAGAGCGACGCTCGTCCCTGAGCGCTTTGCAGCCGAGTCGCTTGTGGATGCCATGTCGTCACGTGCAGATGTGGACGGCGCGCGCATGCTCTATCCGTGCGCACAAGCCTCGCGCGATGTATTGCCAAATGGGCTTCGCTCGCTCGGCGCGATCGTGGATGTGGTGCACGTGTATCGCAGCGCTCCGGATCCAGCGGGGCAGGCGCAGTTACGCACGCTGGCCACGGCCGGTGCCTTGGACTTAATCACGGTGGCTGGGCCGAGTGTCGTGGATGCGTTGTTGGACGCGCTGCCCGCGGAGTATGCGCGTCGATTACCAGTAGCGTGCATCGGACCCGTCACGGCGCGAGCTGCGCGACTGGCAGGGTTTCCAGTGAAGGTGGAATCGAGTGCGGCAACGGCGGAAGGATTGGTTCGGAGCATCGTCGCGGCATTTGCTCCGCTCCGGTAAAGTTTGGAAAGGCGGACTTTGGAGTTTGCGTAAGAGTACGGCCGAACTTTGCATGGCAGCACGCCCGCCGCGCGTGGTGATCGCGTGTCGTTAAAAGGGGACCGATATTTTTATGTGACGCCGATCGACGGGTATCTTCATGTGCTTGCAGCGCTGGAGCATGACACTGGTATGCCACTTGCTGCGTATCTGGTTTGTGGCATGTACTCGATGATTACGGCGGCGGAACGCGGCCGGATGATTGGGGAAC
The DNA here is from genome assembly GCA_025362635.1 of Gemmatimonadaceae bacterium. Classification (GTDB taxonomy): domain Bacteria; phylum Gemmatimonadota; class Gemmatimonadetes; order Gemmatimonadales; family Gemmatimonadaceae; genus Gemmatimonas. The sequence goes on from JANYFO010000206.1 coordinate 8,474, forward strand.
GAACTATGCTGGAGTCGCTGTTCGCGATGGTGCGAGCTGGCGCTGATCTCGTTATCACTTATTTTGCCATCGACGTCGCCGCTGCGCCGCGGAATCGGTGAACACACACGGAATACTGCATGCACAATCCTTGGCACGATGTTGCACCGGGCGATCATCCACCGGACATGGTCACCGCGATCATCGAAATTCCGGCGGGTTCGCGCAACAAGTATGAACTCGATAAAGTGACGGGACAGTTTAAGCTGGACCGCGTATTGTATTCAGCTGTGCACTATCCGGGTGACTACGGTTTTATTCCGCAAACGCTCTCGGAAGACAACGATCCGCTGGACATTCTCGTGCGCATCAACGAACCAACTTTTACTGGTTGTCAGATAAGTTGCCGCCCAATTGGTGTGCTGCGCATGCTAGACCGCGGCGAGCCGGATGAAAAGATTCTTGCGGTGCCCAATGACGATCCGTATCACAGCCATGTGTTCGATATCGCGGATATGCCGCCGCACTATCTCACTGAGATTGAGCACTTTTTTCATATCTACAAAGATCTCGAAGGCAAGCGCGTTGAGATTCAGGGCTGGGAGAAGAGCGAGAAGGCGATGGTAATTATTCAAGAAAGTGTGCAGCGTTACAAGGACAAGTTCGGGAAGTAGCGCGCGCTCACGCTTTTTTGAGTACCAAACTCGCGTTGATGCCTCCAAAGCCAAAACTGTTGGTCAAGACAATGTCTGGCGACAGATCACGTCCAACATTTGGTACATAGTCAAGATCACACCCCTCGTCCGGGTGATCGAGATTGAGGGTAGGCGGAATCCATCCACGTTGCAGAACGAGCGCGGAGATTGCCGTTTCAAACGCGCCCGAGGCACCAAGTGCATGTCCGTAGTATCCTTTTGTGCTGGACACGGGAATGCGATATGCATCGTCGCCGAACACCGTACGAATGGCCTGCGTCTCTGTGGGATCATTCAGCGGCGTGCTGCTGCCGTGTGCGTTGATGTAGTCCACGGCTTCGGGTGCAACATTCGCATCAGCCAATGCTTGCCGCATACAGCGCGCGGCTTGCGCGCCGCCCGGCAATGGTGCGGTCATGTGGTGCGCGTCGTTGCTCGTGCCAAAGCCCGCGAGTTCCGCATAAATGCGGGCACCGCGGGCGACGGCGTGCGACCACTCTTCGAGTATGAGTACCGCCCCGCCTTCGCCCATCACGAAGCCGTCGCGATCGCGATCAAACGGACGTGACGCGCGCGCGGGATCGTCGTTGCGATTGGACATCGCCCGAATGAGCGCAAAGGCCCCAAAGCACAAAGTCGCGAGCGGCGCCTCGGCACCGCCAGCAATCATCACATCGGCGTACCCATCGCGCACTTGGCGAAAGGCATCGCCAATCGCAATGGTGCCAGATGCGCAACTCATGGCATTCGTCACGTTCGGCCCTTGCACACCAAATTCGATCGCGATGTTGCAGCTCGATGATCCACCAAACACAGCGAGCGCCAACGTGGCGTCGACGGCGCGCAGACCGCCGGTCATGAAGTTGGCTGCTTGCGCTTCAGCATAAGCAACACCCCCTAAAGCGGTGCCCATCATCGCACCAACACGCTCGCGATTTTCTTTTGTCAGATCGAGCGCCGCATCTGCGAGGGCGAGCTGCGCACTCACCACACTGAACTGGCCAAAACGATCGAGTCGCTTTACGCGTTTCGTGTCCAAGTAGTCGTCGGGATCGAAACTGTGTACCTGCGCGGCGCATCGGCTGCGAAAAATCGATGCATCGAATCGCGTGGCGGGTCCAACTACCGATTGTTGTGCACGCAGGCCGTTCCACAGTTCGTCAACGCCTGTGCCGATTGGCGTCACGCATCCTATCCCCGTGATTGCGACACGCCGCTTACCCGGCGACGTGACATCCGGTCGTGCATCCGCAGCGTTCATCGCGCGCCCACCGATGCGTGCGGCGCACTGGCTTGCTCGGCAACCCGCGCCAACCCCGTGAGCGTACGGGACGCGATGCCGTGCACAAACACTGGCCCAATGACTTGTGTTGCGGCAAATGCTCCGATGAACGGCCACGTCGGTCCGTTCCAGACATGAACAATGCGCACCAGTGTACCCTCGTTGACCATCGTGAAACTCCATTCGACATCCATGCGCGTCGTCAGGCCGCCGACGTGTCGGAATCGCACCCATGGCACATCGTCGTTCACTGCCATTTCCGATAACCACCACGTCGGCCAGCCCAATGGCCCGAACGGGCGGTTGGCGGCCATTTCGACGAGTCCACCGCGATCAGGCGTGCGATGACGAAAGCGCACAAACCGATAGTGCGGTAAGTACGCGGGCCAATGTTCAACATCGCGCGCGATTTCGAAGATTCGGCGTACGGGTGCGCGCACAATAGCCTGGTCCACCGTTGTCATCAGCCGATCATTCGCGAGCGGCCCCAAGACGTAATTGGTGCGCACGTCGTGATCGGACTTCAATGTGTTTGACATCGCCGTCATGAAGGTGAATGGCTTATGTGCCACGTCGCGGTAATTCGCCAGCCCATGGCACGCCGGACGCTGGCTGCGTGACCGGTCGCGCGCTGTACGATTGAGCGCAGTTCATCCACGGTGTATCCGCGCAGGATCGAGACCACACCGTCGTTGCGACTGACGGCGTGAAAGCCAAGCAGAAAGGAAACGCTCCAGAGTCCAATAACGGCCAACCAACTGCGGCGGAGGTCGTGTATGATGACTGCGTCGCGTGCCACGCGCGAACATTCACGCAGCAATGCCTCAGCGGCCGGGCTTTCGAAGTGATGGAGTACTTGGGATACGGTGATAACGTTTACGCTGCGGTCCGCGAACGGCAGGTGCAGAGCGTCGCCACTCAGCGCAACGGTACAGTGTCGGGAGGCCGCCGCCGCGACGGACGGATCGCGCTCAAGCCCGATCGTCCACAGGCAAACGCCAAGTTGCGCTGCTCGGGCGACGGCGGCCAACGGAATATCGCCGAGTCCCGTCCCGACATCGAGCAGCGTGTAGGTGGTGTCCGTGCCCTCCGCGCGTTGTCTAACACGTTGGTGTTGCAGCAGGGGCGCGAGTTCGCGCAACACCGCTCGCTGGCCGCCAAACAGGCGGTTCGATAGCGCGATATCGCGCAGTGAACGGACCGCGAGCGCCACGTTCTGCGACGGGTCATCGAGAATTTCAATGCCCCGACGTCGCGCCGGCGTGAGCGCGAACATCAGCTCACCGTTCCAGCTGGGCGTAACCACCGCGATAGTACAACAATGGTCGCGCGTCGCGCACACCCGCGCCGGTAACCGCACCGATCACGACGACGTGATCACCCGCCGGGTGTCGTGCAACGATACGACATTGCATCCACGCGAGCACGTCGTCGAGAATTGCATCACCAAGTTCGCCGCGCGTATGACCGACTCCGGCGAAGCGATCATCGAGCTTTCCCGCGAACCGGCGGGATAGTGCTTCTTGTGACTCCGCCAAGACATTGACCGCGAACGACGACGCGGTCGCGACAACGGGTGCTATGGTTGCATCGTTTGCAATGCATACAAGCACGAGCGGTGGATCAAGGCTCAGTGAAGAAAATGCACTCGCCGTCATGCCGTGATCGCGACCGTCGGAATCGCGCGTCGTTATGATGGTGATGCCTGATGCAAAACGTGCCAACACCGACTTAAAGAGATCGTCGTCAACGGTCACGCATGCTCCGGTTTTACCATCGACGCCGTCGGTGCCGCCCGACGCGTGATGTCGCGATGATCTGATCGCCGCGAACGAGGAAATAGTGATCGCGCCAAGACCTGAGGCGAAAGCAACGCCGATGCCGGCACAAAATCACCAGTAACGCCAATCAATAAGTCGGCGACATCGGGGTCGCGTCCAAGCAACCGCGCGGCGACGTTCATCACGCATGGAACAGCCACCGCTGCGCTGATAAGTCGTTCCACGCGCCACTTCCCGGCAAATGTCTGGCGGCGAGCATGTCCGTACGCTTTGAGCGCGTGGACCGACATGTCGAAGCGTCCGCGTTGCATGGCGGTCACGGCATCGACGATAAATGGCGCAGCAAGCTGACCGCCGCGCAATGCCGAGTAGATCCCTTCGCCGGTAAACGGATCGAAAAAGTCAGCGGCGTCACCGACCAGCGCTGCACCGGGAGCCCATGAATGTTTGGCGTGTGACGCGAATGGCCCCGTTGCACGAGCCGGTGACACGCGTTCAGCGTGCGCGAATCGGTGTGCCAACGACGGATGCTTCGTCAACCATGCCTGCAGAAACGCTTCGGTATCCCCAGCCATCGTTCGGGCGAGTTGCTTCGGCACCACCAATGCGACGTTGGTGACGCCATCACCTACCGACGCAATGCCAACGTATCCGTCGCGGAATACGTGCATTTCACCCAATGTCCCCACACCCTGCACACCGCGAAAATGCGCAACCAACGCAATGCGCCGTGGCCATCGGGATGCACGGGCGAGCTTTAACCGACGCGCGACGACGGAGCGCAAGCCATCCGCACCAACAACGAACGAGCCGTGCAGGTCGGATGGGCCCGCACGTGTGCGTAATCGAACACCGGTTACAATCCCGCGTCCATCCAACAAAACATCGTCCACCTTCGCTTCTTCAATCACGGTCACACCAGCTGCACGCGCACAGTTGAGCAAAACCGTGTCCAAAATTTCGCGGCGCACACCAAGACCGCTGTCGCGAAACCCACGAAACCCATGCTGCGCCACGAATTCGCCACGGATGACGTCGCCTGATGGAGCGTGCACCACCATGCCGGTTAATGCGGCGGATGTTCCTCGCTCCAATGTTTCAAGTGCACCCATCGCGTGCAAAATGCGTGCACCTTCAGGGCTGACGTATTCAGCGCATGGTTTTGCACGCGGAAAACGCGCACGGTCAACGAGCGTGACGTCGAGCCCAGCGCTGGCCAAGTGCCATGCGGTTGAAGAGCCGGCGGGGCCACCGCCGACGACGATTATCTGGGGCAGAGGGAGTGGGACTTAGGGTGTAAAAAGTGATGCGCGACGAAAGGTAACGGCGGGCGACAATGCGGAGTGTCGCAACGCGAGGTCGCGACGCGAGGCCGCAATGCGGGCTAGCGCGGCTGCGACAACACCGTCGCGGCGGCGAGTCCTGCACCAACAAGCGTACAAAGGAAATTCACCACATCGTTATCGAGCGATCCTACACCGCCCACGCGTTCGGTGCGCATGCCGCACACGTGCTGTACCTGTTCCGTGTTCATCACACACTGCGGGCACCAGCGACGCTCTTGCCACCATGCGCCCAATATCGAATCGGTAAACGCGCCAAGCACCGCAGAAAGTGCCACAGCGGGCACGGCTGTAAAGGGAATCATGTGCAGGATTGCCGCGAGCGTGGCCAATATTATTCCACCTACGATTGCCGCCAGCGAGCCCGCGACGGACAACGCGCCGGACGTTCCGATGGCCACACGACGACGTTCCCGTAATGACCACGGAGTGCCGCCAATCAGTGTCCCAAATTCCGTCGCCCACGTGTCGGCGCCTGCGGCCGCCAAGGCACCAGCGGCGGCAGCGGCGGCGCCGATCTCCAAGCACCGATGCGTCTCAATGGAGAATCCATCAATCTGCGCCACGATGAGCATCTGCAGTGCGCAAAGCGCAAACACCCCGCCATTGGCGAGCACTTGGCGGGCATCGCGCTCGGCACCTTTCTCCACCACGCTGCACATGCGCGCGAGCTTCACGCGACGACCGATGCGCGATATCAACGCAGCAAGAGCAAACCATGCAATGAGAAACGCGCCCCATGCCCATCCAACGCGCATGGCCAGCACGCCAACCGCAAACGCCGCGCACGCGCCGTGCTGAGTTAAGCTTTTGCTGCGCCACGCCCCCAGCGCAATAATGCCCGCGACCCCTACCGCGGTAGTCATCGCTGGCTGGACCGAGAATATCACGACGACAAACGTCCCGCCGTCGAAGTTTGGAGCGTCGCCGATCGCCAACGAGCGCGGACACACGTGGCTAACGAGATGGGACGTGTCGTTGGTGTGATCGCTGATGAATCGCGGCAGCTGCGAGTCGCATCGATTGCAACCTTCTCCGGTCGTGCGCACGTTGGACACAATCGCTCGCAAGGCTGCGCCAAGGACCGCTGTGGCGCAAGCTCAAAGAACAGTGAGCGCAGTGCCTGCCAGTTTTAACGTTCGCTGGCCAGGCGCTTGTATCGGTGACCTGCGACACGTTAGCTTCGCCGCACGTGCCCCACATGATCGATAATTCCGCACCCCGTGCCACTCCGCACGGCGCTCCCGCATTGCCCCTTGTCGGTGGCCCGCTGGACGCCCGTCTTCCGCTCGCGCTGTTAGAAGCCGTAAAGCTGATCGACACGCCGGAAGCCGAGTTGGACGCCGAACTCGTGCATGAATTGCGCAACAAGCGGTTTGGTTTGAGCGACACCGTCTATCAACAAATTCGTCGGTACAGTGAGAATATAAAACGTCAGCAGCGCGTACCGTTCGATGAGGTGCTTGCGCTCTCGCGACTCATTGGCCGTCGTCCTGATGCAGATATCGCCTTTCGTGAAGCGGGTCGACGCTGGGCACGTTCGGCGATCGCCACCGTCGGGGCTACGCAGCGCAACGCCGGCACGTCCATGCCCGCGCTCATCGGTCGTCCGATCGCCCTGCGTGTGTTGCGACGTGTCTTTAAGCGATTTATGGATGGGATACTCGTACGCAACGGGACCGCGTTGTTATTAGATGTACGCGCGCCTGTGTCTGCCGATGCGGCGCCTCGTGCTGCTGGATGCGGTTTGTATGAAGCAGCATTTCGCGAAGCACTACATGTCTTAGCTGGCGTTGACGGGGCAGTCGAGCACGTGATGTGTCGTTCGCGTGGGGATTCACACTGCCAATGGCGCGCAGACTGGCGTCGACATTAGGTGTCTTTTGCCAGATGCTGATGCATCTGTTGACGAGTTGCTATGCTTTCTCCTGAATCGCTTCCTGCAATACAACGCCTACTGGTCGATGCAAATCTCGACGGTTGGTTGTTGTACGACTTTCGTGGCACCAATGCCATCGCGCAAGGACTGCTCGGTTTCGAGGGACTTGTCACGCGCCGTATTTTTGCGCTCATCCCGCGTGAGGGTTTGCCAATTGGCATTGCGCATGCCATCGAACCAAATCCGTGGGCGCATTGGCCAAAATCATGGCCGTTACGAACGTACACCGGATGGCGTGCACTTGAAGCGGAAGTGCAGGCGCTGGTCGCCGGAAAACGCGTCGCGATGGAATACTCTGCCGGCGATGCCATTCCATATCTCGATCGTATTCCAGCGGGCGTGTTAGAAATGGTGCGAGCGGCGGGTGCGACCGTCGTGTGCTCCGGAGAGCTTGTCTCGCGAATCTATGCTACGTGGACGGCATCGCAGCTTGCGTCGCACATGCGTGCAGCGGAACAGATTGCGGGCATCGCGCATGAGGCGATCGCGCACGCAGGCGCTATGGTGGCGGCTGGTGCGCCAATTGCCGAGCATCAGTTGCAAGAACGTATTCTCGCTGCGTTTGAGCGGGCAGGGTTGGAGACGGCGCATGGTCCCGACGTTGCGGCATCGGAAAACGCGGCAAATCCACACTACAACCCGACCGCGACGGCACCGCGGTTTTTGCAGCGCGGTGATACGCTGCTGATTGATTTGTGGGCGCGTGAACGCAATGGCGGCGTGTATGCGGATCAAACGTGGATGGCATCGTTTGGCGCGCCGTCAACGCGCGTTTTGACCGTGTGGGAGGCAGTGCGCGACGCACGGGATGCCGCGTTAACATTACTGTCCTCGCGTATAGCAGCGGGTGTGGCGGTGCATGGTGGTGAAGCCGACGACGCCGCACGGGCCGTGATTACGGCGCGCGGCTTTGGTGCGCAGTTTTGGCATCGTACGGGGCACAGTATTGATTCGCGCGACCTGCACGGTTCGGGGCCGCAAATCGACAATCTCGAATCGCGCGACGATCGCCTGCTGATTCCAGGCGTTGGGTTTTCCATCGAGCCTGGTATTTACTTGCCGGGTGAACTGGGAGTGCGAAGCGAGGTCAACGCGTATGTTGGCGAGGACGCGTTACTGGTGACGCCGATCGCGCCGCAACGCGATGTAATTGTGGTGTAGGATCGTGCGATCGAAGTCGCTGCTTTTTGCGGCGCTGTGCGTGTGGGCTTGCGGCGACTCGCGCGCCGTTGCGTCGCATACGCGCAAGAATGTCGTCGAGCAACGGCGTAGTGCTCCGGTCGCCGACAGTGCGCTCTTGTCATTATCGCACGCGGCTGGTGGCGTCGATGGCACGACGTACACCGTGCAAGCGTCAATCTTGGTTGCTGGTGCGGCCGCTAACGCGGGGGCTATCGTCGGTCGCATCACGGGCAGCGGTCGGGTGTCAGGTGACACGACCATAGCACCAACGCACGATCTAATGGCCTGCAAATCATTTATGGAAACCGCATCACCGTCGCGCGCCGACGGCATTGGCAATGCGGTGGTCTGGTTAGTTGGCGTGCGCGCGGGTCCGGCAGACATCGCGCCGCGTCGCATCATGCTGAAACTCGGTGGATGCCGATTGACACCGCGCGTGCAGCGGGTCGCTATGGGCGGCACGGTGCTGGTGTCGTCGCTCGATGCGATGACGTCACGATTGCGATTCAGCGATGCGGGTCGCACGAACGCGTTACGCGAGACGGTGCGATTTAATAATGCCGGACAAGTGGTGCCAACCGCACTCGTCGCGGCGCACGCTGGATTGGTTGAGGTGCGCGACGACTTGCATCCCTGGGTACGCGCGTGGCTTGCGGTGACACCCCATCCGTTCGTCGCGGTTACAACCGACGACGGTCAATTTCGTTTTGATGGCGTGCCGAACGGCGCGTACACGCTGGTCGCGTGGAGCGAGCGGGGCGGTACGCAGTCACGTCCGGTACGCATTGTGGGCGGTCAAGAAACGCGCGTGGAACTGAAATTCGACTAACGGCACTACACGTCCGCACGTCCCATCGACAGGATCGGCACCTGCCCGTTGTACAGGCGCGCATATAGCCCGCCATCGCGCGCCACAAGCTCCTCGTGGCGGCCGGTTTCGACAATAGCCCCGTTGTCCATCACGACGACGCGATCCGCGCGGCGTACGGTACTCAGTCGATGCGCGATGATGAGCGTCGTGCGACCCTGCAGCAGTCGCTCAAGTGCTGCTTCAACGAGCTGTTCACTTTCCGTGTCGAGACTTGAGGTCGCTTCGTCGAGCACCACGATAGCGGGATCACGTAAAAACACGCGAGCGATCGCGATACGCTGTCGTTGACCACCCGAGAGTTTCACCCCACGCTCACCCACTCGGGTGTTCCACTGCTCCGGCAGCCGCTCGATAAACTCCCACGCGTGCGCAGCACATGCGGCATGAAGAATGTCATCGTCCGTGGCTTCCGGTCGCGCATACGCGATGTTGTCGCGAATGGTCCCGCTAAAGAGCACGGGTTCTTGCGGCACAATACCAATCGCGCTACGCAACGTCGCGAGTGAAAGTGCGCGTACGTCAACACCGTCGAGCGTAATGCGTCCGTCGCTCACATCCCAGAACCGCGGCAACAAGCTGGAGAGCGTTGTTTTCCCAGCACCAGAGCGGCCGACCAACGCTACCACCTCGCCGGGCGCGATCACGAGAGTGACGTCGCGGATGACAGGCGGTAAATCGGCGGCGTAGGCAAAACTCACTTGTTCGAACGATACCGCGCCACGCACGGCCTCCGGGAGTTGTACCGGATGTACCGGTTCACGCACTGTGGCAACCGAATCGAGGAGTTCAAAAACGCGAGTCGCGGCGCCAATCGCTTCTTGAAAACTTCCAAACAGCGTTGCCAACGACCCAATCGCCGCCGCCACCGTGAGCGAGTAAAATAGGAAGGACACCAGCGCACCGGCCGTCAGTCGGCCCGCGAGCACCTGCGCACCACCTTGCCACAGCACGGCCACAACGGCGGCGAACGCGACGAAACCCACGATACCGAAAAACGACGCGCGCAGCCTCGCGCGCTTGATCGCCGCACCCACCATGGAGTCCAGCAAGCCGTTAAAGCGCGCGGTCTCCGCTGCCTCGCGCGTAAAACTTTGCACGGTCCGTATCGCGCCGAACGCTTCGTCCGCCGTGCCCATCGCCTCCGCGACCTTGTCTTGCACCCCGGTGCTCGCTTTGCGAAGTGCGCGGCCAAATACAATGGCGGCGCTCACTACCAACGGTACGACGGCGAGCGTCGTCAACGTGAGTCCAGGATTGGTGATCGACAGCATCACGACTCCGCCGATCAAGAACAGCGTCTGTCGCGAAAGTTCCGACACCCACGTGCTCAATAATGATTGCAGCAATCCCAAGTCCGAAGACAACCGACTCGTTAATTCGCCCGTACGGCGCTCCGTGAAAAACGCGGGCGACAGTCGGATGAGGTGTGCAAAGGTATTTTGTCGTAACTGCGCAACAACTCGCTCAGTCGTTGAACTGAGCAAATATACCTGCGTAAAATTCATCAGCGCCTGCACGGCAAATATGCCGAGCAGCAGCAGGGCAATCCGATCTAATGCGCCACGATCTTTAAACACAAAGGCCGCGTCGAGCAGGTATTGCAGCACACGCGGGAAAACGAGTCCAGCCGCCGCGGCGATCATCAAACACACGAACGCGAGGGCGAGCCGAGCGCGATAGGGCACCAACAGTGGCATCAGCCGCGCGAGCGGCTTCGGCGACGCAAACCCTTTGCGCGGCGGAGTGACGAGCGTCGCATTAGCCACCCGTTTCCTCACCGCAGAATGGCGCGATCAATGGCCATCGCGAGAAACAGCAGCGCGAGATACAACAGCGTGTACTTGTACACCCACCAGGTCGGGCCACTCCACGGCGCGCCCACCTTGGCCGCGGCGAGAATACGCAACACGCCACGCATCAGTAGTCCGTTCAGGATGACGCTCGACGCGAGATAGATCCATCCGAACGCGCCGACGAGCACCGGTAAAATCGTAACGGCGATAAGAATGACGGTGTACCATACCATCTGGTGCATGGTCTCGCGCTCACCCCACACCAGCGGCGCCATGGGCACACGCGCGCGACCGTAATCCACTTGCTTCATGAGTGCGAGCGCCCAGAAGTGCGGCGGCGTCCAATAGAAAACAATGAGGAAGAGACAGAGTGCTGTGACGTTGAGCGACCCGGTAACCGCCGCCCATCCGACGAGCGGCGGAAATGCGCCCGCCGCACCACCAATCACGATGTTTTGTGGTGAGGTGCGTTTGAGCAATCGCGTGTAGATGAAGACGTAAAAATAAAAACCGGCGAGCGCGAGACCGGCCGTGAGGACGTTCACGAAATGTGCGAGGATCCACGTGGCCAACGTCGCGCACGCAACACCAAAGGCCATCACTTGCCGGGGCGTCATACGACCACTCGGAATGGGTCGCAAGCGCGTGCGGGCCATCACGTCATCAATGTCGCGATCGATGTACATATTGACGGCGTTTGCACCGCCGGCCATGAGGTAGCCACCGATCGTCACAAGCAATACGGTCCACAATGATGGCGACCCTGCAGCATACATCGGGGCGATCGTCGTCACTAACAACAGCGAGATGATACGCGGCTTTGTTAACGCCACGAGATCGCGCGACAGCGAGGGCTCTGCACGCGCCGTTGTTAGTGGCGATTGCCCTTCGTCGGGTTTGACCGCAACGCCGGTCATCCGCGCGCGACGTTGGCGATCAACGCGCTCGATGCGGTGGCATTCGAAGGCTCCGTGCTACGTTGCGTGGCAACAACGCTGCGTCCAGCGGCGATGCGAGCGAGATAGCTCATCGTGAACGCGGTCACCCAAATTAAAATGCCCGTGGCTTGATGCAGTGAACGCACAACGCCGGGGAATCCACCGGTCACCATCCACGCGGCCCACACCACTTGCAGCGCGCCGAGCGCGAGCCCTAACCATGCGGCGCGGAGGAGGACCAACGGCTCGCCGCGTTTGCGAAACAGAAAGGGCAACGACGCGAGATGCAGCACCAAGAAATACGCGAGGATGCGATGTGTGAGTTGCACATGTTGCGCGCCGCCGCCAAGCGAACCAGCACCGCACAGTGGAAATCCGGCGCACGCTACCGCTGCTCCGGGAATCTTTGCCGTCAGTCCGCCCAAAATCACCACGAGCAGCGCTAACACCGCTGCCCCTGTGGCTCCACCGACCGCTTTCGGTGTGCCGCGTGTCGCGAGAATGCGCAAACCGCCCAGTCCACCCGCGCGAATCGTTGCGACCGCAAGGACGGCAATGAGGGACGCGGCCAGAAGTTTGTGCACCACCGTGGCCCACGCGGGATTGCCGGTGTACACCGTCACCGCGCCAAACAAGGCTGGCGCAAACCAGAGTGCGAGTGCAAGCCGCGCCGTGTTCCACACACCGCCACGACCGCCAACGGACACCAGCTGTCTCGAGCGCCACGCGGTGGCGACGAGCACGGCGATTGACGCAAACAATGCGATCGCGAGGTACCGGTGCATGACCTCAATCACAAGATCGATGCGCTCAAACGGCGGGAACCAATAGCCATAGCACTTGGGCCAATTTTCTCCGCACCCCATGCCCGAGCCAGAGATACGCACGATGGCGCCAAAAATGATGTGTACGAGGGCGACAACGAGTGATGCGTAGGCGGCCCGACGTACGGCGACGGGGGGAGGCGATGCGAGTGCGGATGTCATGACGAGGGGTGCATCTGGCGCCACGCAGCAACGAACGCGGCGGCCAAGAGGAAGGACGGCAGAATGGCCCA
>JANYFO010000119.1 GCA_025362635.1 Gemmatimonadaceae bacterium
CCGCTGCGCAAATGGAGATCGGCCGCGCCGCGGGTCACTTGGGCGCACAGTAAGCGTTCAAGCGCCTCGCGCGCTGAGGATTCATCACGAAACGACCCATACGGTCGATCACTCTCGCGGCGACGCAAATGTAGCGCGGTCGCGGGCTCTGTCACTTCCGACACGACACTGAGCACCTCTTCTCGTGTAAGCGGCTGCTGTGTCACCGATTGTGATCCCGTTGGCGTTAGGCAGTGAATGGGCGCGTCGGCTTCGAGAATAATTTGAGGAGCAGCACCAGATTCCAAGTGCGACAACATCCGATCAAGTTGAGCCACGGTTCTCTTCAGGAAGTTGGAGCACACCCAACATCGGGTACCCTAGCAAGGACCGGTTGCGTCGCGCCACCGTGATGTACCTCGCGTGCTACGGGTATGACGACTACCGGGGGTTGGCGTTACAGTGTATTCCCATACTGTAACGTTTGTGCCCGCGCCCTTGTAGAATTGTCACGTTCGCCTCTTCTACTTTTAAGGACAAGACATGAGCAACGCTGAATGGTGGCAACGTGGTCCGATTGCCGACGTCCCCAGTATGCTCCAACCTGTCGCACACATTTTACTGCAGGTGGTCGAGAGCGTTGACGGCATGGTCGCACCACTCACGACAGCGCAGTGGAATGCGCGACCGGCCAACGTTGCATCAATCGCCTTTCATGTGCGTCACATCACCGGTGTCGTGGATCGGCTCTTCGCCTACGCGCGTGGTGATGCGCTCACGGAGACACAACTCACCGTCATGCGTGCTGAGGGTGCCGCGATCACGACGGCAGAGATCCCTTTGGCAATCGCACATCTTCACGCGCGGCTTCATGCAGCAGTCGACGAATTGCGCACCATTAATCCGGCAACGGTTGGCGAATGGCGAGGGGTTGGTCGCGCGCTACTTCCGTCAACTGTCATTGGATGTTTGGTCCACGCTGCCGAACATGCGATGCGTCACGTTGGACAACTTTCCGTAACGGCGCGGATTGTGGCCGTCGACTAATCGCGGTGCCGGCACGCGTCAGTCGGATTGTCCAAACGGCCTGCGTTATGAACGCATGAAGACCATCGCTCTCGAAAGCACCGTCAGGGCGCATCGGGCGTAACACTTAGGCCGGTCGCGCGGCCTCAGGATAAATGCCTAACAGAAAATCGGATTCTTCCGATGCTTCAACGTCGTGCAGCACGCCAGGCGCCAGCGAGAGGAGTGTCCCGCTCCGTAGCACATGCAGGGCGTCCGGCGTTTGCACGCGCACGGTACCGCGCAGTACGTGAATGGTGACCCACCCTGGTGCCGAATGCTGCGGGAGTCGTCCGTGCGCTTCGAACGCAAAGAGCACCAGTCGGACGGGACCTTCGTGCATCAGCGCAATTTGTCGGTGTCCATTCGCGGTGGCGCGCGATTCACTGCGCAGCACCGCTAACGACGCGGTCAGGTCCAATAAATGTTCGGCCGACGCAAAACGATCAAGCGGACGAGGGCGTAGACGCTCTTCGGGAATGGGCATGCCGTAGCATGTAGTCCAGGGCAGCGACGCGCTAGTCGCGTGATGTGACATCGCGATAGAAGAGCGTGGTAGCGCAGAATCCACCACGCGGAAACAACGCAAAATTCGGAATTTCACCCACGCGTTGCCAACCAAGTCGGGCATACAAGCGTTCGGCGGCGCCTCCAGTGGCGGTGTCTAACACCAGCACCGTTTTGTGGCAATCACGGGCCATTGCTTCGGTCTCACGCATGAGTGCGGCACCTAACCCTCCTCTGCGAACTCGTTCATGCACCAACATTTTCGATACGTCGGCGCGATGTGGTTGGTTCTCCGGCTGTGCGAGCACGAGTTGCACGGTCCCGCAAATGCCTAGCGCATCTTCGGCAACGAGCAGGGCCCGTTTCCCCGACGCAACGTCGTGCGCGACGTCGCGCCAAAACGCCTCGGCGCGGTCGCGTGTCAGCGGCAACATAAAACTCACCGACGCGCCGCCTTCTACGCAGTTGATGAGCACATCGGCGAGCTGCGCAATGTGCACGTCCGTGACGTGGTACATGCGGCGAATGCTCCACGGCGGCGTGTGCGACGACGCGGTCATCGTTGTACGTGCGGGTCCGATGCGATGACCACCGCATAGCGGGCAGGCTTTCGCGTGGGGTTGTGAAACATTGTTGGCTGATCGAGCTGCATGGCCAGGCAATCGCCCTCATGCAATTGGTGGCGGTCCGTTCCCACCGTGACGGTGATCGCACCGTCAAGCACCCACACCTGTTGATGAACGCAGGCGTCGCGCGTCGAGGTTTCAAACGCGACCCGGGCACGCGCCGGAAAATGCACCTCGACGATGTGCATCGGTTGCGAGACGCCGACGGGCGACACATTGCGTCGGCGATATCCGGAATCCGGATCTTGCCACAACAGTTGGTCCTTGTGTCGCGCGACCGGATCAATGCGCTTTGCTGCAGTAAAGGCCGGCGAATCGAACAACGCCGCAAGCACCACGCCCAGCGCGGTCGCCAGCTTATCCAGCACGACCGCGGTAGGGCTGGCTTCCCCGCGCTCGACGAGCGATATCATGGAGCGGCTTACGCCACATTTGTTGGCGAGCGCATCCAGCGACCATCCATGGGCCGCTCGCAATTCACGCACGCGTTCGGCGATTCGCTCTGTGACGTCGGTTGTTTGTTCTAACACGATGGACGTAATGTCCATTATAACGGAAATGTTGTCAAGCGGTGCATGCCGCGCGACCGCATTCTTTTTCGCTCTTTCCGGTGCCCGCTCTATGCTTGCTGTCCGTACCGTCGCCCGCGCAGCGATGCTGCTCCTCCTCGGCCCCACACTTGGCCAGGCGCAGGCACTGACGAGCATCACGTCTTTGTACGTCACGTTCAGTACGCGACGAATAACGGCCAACCCTTCGGGCGCACTGAAGGCCCAACTCGATTCGCTGGATCAGGATTTGTTGGGGGCGAACCGTGCCGGACAAGTCAGCCAAGTGCGGCGGTTGCTCGCAAAGGGCAATGTTTTGTTGACGGGCCGCGCCTGGACCGACGTTGCAGACTTCGGCAATTCGCTGTTGCTGCGATCTGATCGGGTCGTTGTCGAATCGCAGATCCCGTACGTCGTGCGGCTTGAACAGTTGTATGCGCCAACCATTGACCTTCCGCGCTCGCTTACGGCGCACGCTACGTTGACGGCGCGCACGGCAGGCACTGTGCCTGTACAGCCCGCGCGTGTGGTGAAAGACCTTGGCGCGTTTGACGGTGTGAGTCGCGACCTACGTGAGTCACCACTCGTGATGGAGTTTGATTTGCGTGATGTCGCGGATGGCCGCTACGTGGTTGTGGTGGACGTCTCGGACTCTGCGCGTACGCTCGGAAGTACGACGCTGAATATCGCTGTTCGCCATGGCATAGAGGAAAGCGTGCGCACGCTTGAACGCGCCGCTGCGCAGGCGCCCGAAGTACAACGCGCCGAATTGTTGTTCCCAATTGATCGTCTGCGCAATGTGAATCGCGGCCGTCTCGAATTGCGCACGTGGGACTTGGAAAAAGACTTTGCCGTGGCTGATACCATACGGCGTGCACTGCTCGAGAAACGAGATCCATTCGCGACGCGCACCGGTGATATGAAGCGCCACTATGTGCTGGACGCGGCGCATGAAATTATGCCGTATCGTCTGTACGTACCCACCATGTATGTACCGACAACGCCAATGCCACTCATCGTCGCACTACACGGACTCGGCTCCACTGAAGACACGTTCTTCGACGCGTATGGCAAAAGATTGCCGGTGTTGGCGGAGGAGCATGGATATATCGTGGCGTCCCCGTTGGGCTATCGTGTGGATGGCGGATACGGATCGGGCGTGGAAGCACCTTCGACTGATGTCGTGGCGAGGCGCAACTCGGACTTGAGTGAATTGGATGTGATGCAGGTGCTCGCGACGGTGCGTAAACTCTACAACATCGATCCCGATCGCATCTACTTAATGGGGCACTCGATGGGGGCGATTGGTACATTTAAACTTGCTGCAAAGTATGCCGATGTGTGGGCGGCGATCGGCGCATTCTCAGGACAGGGGACGCCGGCATCTGTAGAGCGCATGAAAAATATTCCGGCATTTGTTGTACATGGCGATGCTGATCCCACCGTAAATGTGCGAGGGTCGCGGACGATGGTGGATGCAATGAAGGTCGCGCATGTTGACGTCACCTATATCGAAGTCGCGGGCGGCAACCACACAAATGTTGTTGAACCGCATCTAGCGGGCATGATGCAGTTTTTCAATGCGCGCAAGAAAAGTGTGGTGTCGCGATGACCGCATCACCGTCCCTCGACCTCTTATGGTTTTGCCAGCTTGCGGCCGATGGTGAATTCATCGGTGGTGGTCCACAGCGTCGTCCCACCTTGGCGTACATGTCCAGTCTCGTGGAGACGGCGGCGGAGATGGGTTTTAGCAGCCTGCTGACCGCAACCAACTATCACGCGGAACATGATGCGTGGACATCATCAGTGGCGACGCTCGCGCGCACCAGCGGAGCGGGCCTTCTAATCGCCGTTCGACCCGGCATGTTTCATCCCGCAATCTTCGCGAAGATGGCGTCGACGGCCGCGACGCTATTTCCGGGACGTGTGCGACTCAACATTGTGACCGGTTCGAATCCGGCCGAGAATGCGATGTATGGCGATGAGGATGGGCATGATGC
>JANYFO010000150.1 GCA_025362635.1 Gemmatimonadaceae bacterium
CCCCCGCATAATTCCTGCCAGTGCTACGACTGTTGCGCATTGTCGATGTCCGATGAAAGTGAAGAACGACCAGCGATGAGCGCGCACGGTGTGAGCAGCCCGCCACTGCGATGTCATCCGCTTCGCTCCAATGGACACTTATTCCGGCAAATGACGTGCATTTCCTTTCACATTTGCAGCAAGAAGCGTTAGGCTGAGCGCTGATCTTCCTTATTTTCACGTCATTGAATGAATTTGATCGTCGAAAATGCGCTTTCTCACGCGCCTTTCAGTGGCGAAATGACGCGCGAGGGAACGAGTGCTGATGTGTCGGTGACGCAGTCTGTTCAAATTGCCACGGCGTGTTTTGTGCTCTTCGCAACACATTGCTTCGCATTGCGTCGTCGCGATCCATACTTTGCATCGGGATTTCGGCTTGGTCAACGTCAGTCACAACATCTTCCCGAATTCCGCGATGGCGCTGCGCATGGTCGACGCTGTGTTTTTGACACGAAGCTCCCAACGGCATCCATTTCGTGCTCGTCGAGCATATTCTCGTACTGCATTCAATTCAATGTCGAAAATTCCGATGAAACTGCCGTAAATCTTTTCTACTTGCCCGCCAATGCCGAATCGATCGCTGCGCGAATGGTGGTCAATGGCGATGTCCCCGACAGACGACGCGTACCAACCAGAATCATTGGTGGTGCGCCAAGTTTGGCATTGTCGGTCCAATTAATATCGGCGCGTATTTGTCGGAACACGCGATGACTCGCCGTGCAATTGTGCAACGTGGTGACATCAACGCCGGGCACTGCGGCAAGGGAATCGAGCAACACAGTGGGTGCTGATACGGACGCCCACAACAGTTGCGTTTCAAACAGTTTGTTGATTGCCGGCCAAAACTGTCCTTGTGCGGACGCGCATTGTGCCGCACTGGACGCGAGTACGGCGTTGGCGTGATCTCGCAGCGGATAATGCACAAATATGACGCGCACCAAGCCTTGATCGACGTACGTTGCGCGAATGCTGGGCCACACATCGCTGTGCCAACGTTTGCACGCGGCGCATTGCAGATCGCTGATGATGTACATCTGCACCCCCGCGCTGTCGGCGCCTAGCATGCGTCCGCGATCGGAGGCGGATAGCATGACATCGGGCACGGTGGCCTTGCGTTCTGGAGGCAGGCGACGCACATCACTGTCAGAAACGACGGCAGCTGAGGTACGCGGGTGGGTACCGGCGCGACGGTCGCTGCACGCAAGCGCAAACACGGACAGCGTGACTAGTGCGATAAAACGATGCATGAGGAGAAACTATGTCCGTGAGCACTGAAGGGCGACACGTGCACTCCGCGAAGTCGCGATGGCGGCGTGCGGTTGGTGTGATCTGGGTATCGTCCTGCCTGACGGCATGTTCGCGGGTCGCCGCTCCCGCCGATCCGCAACTTGTCGCACAATGGTTGCGGACATCGCTCGCATTTGTGCGGGGCGAACGTCTTGGTTCCCCGTTAGCGACTCGCACGTCCGCCTACAGTGCGATCGCGTTATACGAAGGATACGCATCAGACTCGCGATTGTCGCTGCGTTCGTTGGCCGGACAGCTCAACGGGTTCACCGCACTCCCGCAAGCGTCCGGTGCGGTTGATGGTGCCACCGTCGCTGCGGAGGCGGAGCGTCAGGTGGCCGACTCACTCTTTCGCGATGGGTTGCCGAGTACTCGTCGGACGATCGACTCGCTGGCAACGGCGCAGGTGAGCGCGCGTGAACGGGCCGGAGTCGGAGCCGCGGAGCGTGATCGTTCGGTCGCACATGGTCGCGCACTCGGTCGCGCCATTCTTGCGTGGGCCGCCACCGACAGCTTTTTCTCGACGCGCGGCCGAACGTACGCGACAAGTAAGAAACGGGAAGAATGGAGCAACACGGCCGACGTTTCGCAATTCGTACCGCAAACCGTATCTGCGCAATCAGATCTGGTGCAGTTTGTTAATCCAAATGTGCATGAAGACGTCGAACGCGCCACGAGCAAAAGCACGTTCGTCAATCGACCGAAGCCGGAGGGTCGAACCACATTGCCGTCGTTTAATCCGATCATGCCAACGGAGCCTTATTGGGGGCAGCTTCGTACGTTTGTGTTGTCGGAGAGCGATGCGTGCGCGCCACCACCGCCGCCACAGTATTCCGAAACTGCGGGCTCTGCTTTTTGGTTGATGGGCAAACAGTTTTACGATACCATCAGCGCACTCACGCCCGAACAAAGGGCAATCGCGCTTTTCTGGGCAGATAATCCCGTCGCCACTGGGACTCCGGGCTTCCATTGGATCAGCGTCGTCAATCTGCTGATTGCGCGCAAGCAGTTGACCGCGGAGCAGGCCGTTGAGACCTACGCGCTCACGGCAGTCGCGATCGCTGACGCGTTCATCGGATGTTGGCGGGAAAAGTATCACTCGAATGTGGTTCGCCCCGTGACATACATGCGACGCGTATTCGACAAAAACTTCCAAACCGTCATACCCACGCCACCGTTCCCAGAATTTACATCGGGGCATTCGGTACAATCAGCCGCAGCCGTTGAAGTAATCACGGCGCTGCTCGGCGATACAATGTCGTTCATCGACTCGACGCAGGTGGATATTGGGCAACCACCGCGAATATTCGCATCACTGCATGCGGCACTCACCGAAGTGGCGATCTCGCGCGTGTACGCCGGTGTTCACTATTTCCCAGCCGTTGTGCTGGGAATGCAGCAAGGCCAGTGCATCGGTCGTACGGTTCGGCGCAAATTGATTACCAGAAAAGGCGCGTGAGATTACTGCGTGCCGTGTTTGTGCTGTTCCCCCTTGCGTTTGCGGTTGGCTGCAAAAAAACAGCCGTCGATGTGAGTTGGCATCAGGAACTCGGCGCGCGATGGCGCGCACTGGACATCGTGGCTGGAGGTCACGTCGGATTCCGCATGCTCACTGCATCAGAAACGGGGCTTGTACACCGCAACGATATCAATGACGAGCATGGCTTAACCAATCGCGGATTGTTGGACGGGGCAGGTGTCGCACTCGGTGATGTGGATGGCGATGGACGTCCGGACATTTTTCTTGCATCAGAAGAGACGCCGGCGGCGCTTTACCACAATGACGGTGGCATGCACTTCACCGACGTCACCACGACAAG